>CAZUEI010000430.1:0-2068 GCA_964618985.1 uncultured Chloracidobacterium sp. | reverse complement strand
ATATTGAATTTGTCCAGGCTTGGATCGGACAGATCCGAGACGCGGAACCCCGAATGCTGGACCGCAGATCCTTCGAGCTTATCTAGCCGGTGGTTAAGTTTCTCAATGGCAGCAAACAAGGGGGCAAGGTCAAGAGAGTTTTCGATATTATTGTGGGATTTCATCTTCGCGTTAAAACAGCCTTAATTCAACAGATCAACATAATCAACTACGCCGACGATCGCGGAGTCTATCGCTGCTCCTGGCTTGCCTGTCGATGCCGTTGAAGCTGACCAGCCTTCCTGCGCGATAACTACAACGTCGCCTTCGCCTGAATTTACCGAATCGAGGGCAATACATGTGTAATCCATATCTTCGCCTTCGGGAGTGATCTGACGACAAAGCATCGCGCGTGTCCCCTCGTAACGCTGATTTTTCTGCGTGGCGACGATGTTTCCGATTACGCGAGCAAGTAGCATAGGAACTTTTATCGTTTCATTTGTTTCACGCCTGTGAGGTGAAACGCAACAAGGTCATCCTTGAAAAACATGTGAGTCCGAGTCGATTATCCCGACAATTGTGCAGTCGGTCGGTGTCTCATCTCGTTTGAAAGGAAAAGAGGCTTCCTTGCCTCGGCACCAAAAGACTAGTTCACCCTCACCGGCCCCGACGGCATCGAGAGCAACCGTCGGCGAGCCCTTTGGCTTGAGATCGGCGTCGAGCGTTTGCACGATCAAAAACTTTCTCCCGTGAAGCGATTCGTTCTTTACGGTTGACACCACAGTTCCAATTACGCGGGCGATCTGCATCTTTTAGCTCTGCTTTTTCAAATCGGCGATGACAGTTTTGATATGTTCTGCATTCGGCGCCTTTGGAAGCAGTTCGAGATATTTCTGAAGCTCTGAGATCGCATCTACGTTTCGCTTTTTTTGCGCGTAAATCTGTCCGAGATAGAGATGAGCCAGCGCAAGTTTTTCTCCGCCTTTTGCCGCGACGGCACTCTTTAGTTCAGCTTCAGCCTCATCCGGCTTCTTCAGATAGAAAAGCGAGATGCCAAGATTAAGGTGTGCCTCGCTCATTGCCGGCGCCTGTTTCAACACGTCGCGAAATACGGTCTCGGAGACTTCGTAGCTCTTTTTCTTAAGCTGGGCCATTCCGAACGCGTATTTTGCATCCATATAATCCGGTTCGATTTGGATCGCTTTTACGAATGCCTCGATCGCCTTGTCAATCTCGTTTTTGCCGAGCAATATCTGACCTTTTTGGTACCAGGCGGCCGCAAACTTCGGATGAAGAACTATCGCCTCGTCCAACAATGCAAGGGCTGCGTCGGTGTTGCCCTTTTCAACACGGCTCATGCCGGATTTGAATTTCTCAAGAGCCTGTTTCGGAACATCTTTGAACAATGGATTGGAAGGGCTATAAGGGTTTGCCCTTATGAACAGCGGTACATATATCGCCATTCCGAACGGCGTATCGCGTGTGATCTGACGGTTCTCGGTCGCCGGATCAAAGCCGGACACTTTCGCCGTGATCGTGCAATTTCCTGCCGGAACGCCGGTCACCCGATAAGTTCCGTCCTGATCTGTGTCCGCGGAAACGCTGGTATAATCACAGGTGACATTCACGCGCACGCCGACGGCAGGTTTGCTGTCGGGAAGCATCACTTTCCCCGTAACGCTGTAGCTGCCGCTGGTCATGCCATCGCCGCGGCTAGCCCCAACTGCCTGCGCAAAAACTTGCGAAGACATTGCGATCGTTGTGATCGCTATAAAGAATGTTGATCTCATTTTCATACTTCTTTACCTCTCAAATGAAATCCATTGTGTCGATGACACCTATGATCGCGGAATCAACCGGACAATCCTTGTTGCCGTCGGCCATGCGGGCCGACGAACCGCCGACTACGATCACCTTCTCGTGAAAGCCGGCACCGACCGTATCCACAGAAACAATATAGCCGCTCTGGTCAGTGCCGTCGAGATTGATCGGCTTGACGATGAGCAGCTTTTTCCCTTTAAGGCGTTCGTCTTTTTGAGTGGACACGACAGTGCCAAGTATGCGTGCGATTATCATCGATTCGTGAATC
>CAZUEI010000429.1:0-2069 GCA_964618985.1 uncultured Chloracidobacterium sp. | reverse complement strand
GGCCGTCCGCAGAAAAAATCCAGATAATCGGTCGTAGAAAGATCCGCAACTCCTTTGCCGGAGGCCGCAACGGTCAAAGTCGCAGCACCGACACTCAAGAACAGCCCGATTCCAAAAGCGACGGAACGTAAGACGCGAAACTGGACGTTTGCCGACATAAGTAGTATCTCCCTTGGGTGAATTTTCGCCTGCAAGTATATACGAAAACCAAACTATATTGCAACGATTTTGCGGCTCGTCATATTATGTGACGACCAATTTGCCCCACTTGCCCTACTTTGAGTGGGGCGCGGCAAATTCAATGCAAAATTCACAATGCAAAACGCTTAGGATGTATGATTTAATATATCTATTCGGATATGGCTATGGAAGACTGTATTTTTTGCAAGATCGCCGGCGGGCACATTCCTTCTGCGCGAGTTTATGAGGACGACGTTTGCCTGGCATTTAACGACCTCAGCCCGCAGGCGCCGACGCATATTTTGATAATTCCGCGTCAGCATTTGGATTCACTTGATAAAGCAAAAGACGAACATCTGAAAACGCTTGGGCATTTACTCCTGACCGCCGCAAATATTGCACGCGACAAAGGTTTTGCGGACAACGGCTACCGGGTCGTGATCAACACAAATGCGGACGGCGGGCAGACGGTTTTTCACCTTCACGTGCATTTGCTCGCCGGGCGGCCATTTGTCTTTCCGCCGGGCTGATTTTCGATGGGTTTATGAGATTCATTCTTATATTTATTGCCTTTTCACTTCTTGCCGCAGCAAACTTCGGCTGTGGCGGAAAGGCGGCAAATGAACAGGCGAATGCAAATATCACCGAATCCCCGTTTGCTCACATTACCGACGCAAACGAGGCTTTGGCCGAAGGGAAACGATTGTTCGACGAAAACGACGTCGAAATAGCGATCGCAGCATTTCGGCGGGCAGTTGATCTCGATCCTGACCTTGCCGAAGGCTGGTTTCAACTTGGCATCGCTTATTCGCTGGTCGAAATGCAGCTTCATCGATCGGGTGAAACTATTGGTTCGGAAACAAACACAAAAGAAGGCAGGGTTAAGCCAAACTCGGAAAAAGCATTTGAAAAAGCGGTTGAAGCTTACAAAAAATTGCTTAAAACAAATCCTGAAGATGATGTAGCTCAATTCAACCTTGGCCGCACCTATGCAAAGCTGAATAAAGATGACAAAGCCGAAGAAGCCTTCAAACAGGCAGTTAAATTAAAGCCTGACGACACGGAATACCAGACCGAACTTGGTGCGATACTGATAAAACTGGCGAGATACAGCGAAGCGATAGACCCTCTCAAAAAAGCGATCTCTCTCGACGAATCAAACTCACGCGCGCTGGATCTGCTCGATGACGCCGAGGCCGGCCGGCAGCGTCTGAATTATGTAGTCCCGAAAAACGCAAATATGAGCAATGCGAATATGAATTCCAACGTCACTATGTCCGCAAATTCCAATTCGAGTTCTGCTCCAAAACCCGCAAATTTAAATACCAAACCAAAACCCATAGAACCAAAAAAACCAAACCAAACGGGCAATAAACCGAATTAGAAAAACTGAAGGCGGATGACGCAAAAATACACACTTTACGCCCCACGTGTGTCAACTTGACATTGGCGTTTGAACTCAGCACATTAGAAATACGGCAAAAAACTTAAATTTCAAGCCGTTCATCTTATGAAGCCCGAACCGGCACTTTCACTGGAACGCAAGATCAAAATGCACGAGGCGCGCGAGGGTATCATCGACCGACTCGCTCGCGACCTGCCGACGAATATCGACCTCGAACGGTTTTTGAACGTTGTTGTGTCTGAGATCGGCCGGATGCTCGAAGCCGACCGCTGCGATCTGCTGCAGCTCACGGACGGCGAGGAATTGACCATCAGCCACGAGTGGAGCCGCGATAAATCCATACCAAAAAGCCTCGGCACCAAAATTCCGTTCAATGCAGAGAAGCTCGCCCAGCGATTCGATCTGTCAAAAGCAATTCGCATCAACGATATCTCAAAGATCAAGGACGAAACGCTGAAGTTTTTTGCAAAGGCGATCAAAACCC
>CAZUEI010000428.1:0-2074 GCA_964618985.1 uncultured Chloracidobacterium sp. | reverse complement strand
TCAGCTACACCCTCGACCAGGATCGGCGGCAACAGGCTCGTAAACAAAGATCCGGGGCCGATCGTTATGACGTCTGCTTCGTGAATGGCGGCAAGCGCCTCGGGCATCGGCTGGCAGTTTTCGGGATCAAGGAAAAGCCTTTTCATTTTACCGCCGAGCTGCGAAATATTTGTTTCGCCCTGAACTATCGAGCCGTCCTCAAGTTCGGCGGCAAGCCGCACGTCGGCAACGGTAGCCGGAAAAATATGGCCTTTGCTCGCAAGGATCTCGGATGAAAGTTTGACCGCTTCGGCAAAATCGCCGGTGATCTCGGTCATAGCGGCGAGGAAAAGGTTTCCGAAACTGTGCCCGCCCAGATCACCTTCACCACGAAACCGATGCTGGAAAAGCTGCGAGAGCAAATGCGAATCTTCCGACAGCGCCACCATGCAGTTTCGTATATCGCCCGGCGGCAGCATTTGCAGCTCATCGCGGAGCCGTCCCGAGCTTCCGCCGTCGTCAGTTACAGCAACTATCGCCGATAGATTTTGGATCCATACCAGCTCAATGTCGCCCGTGTTGACAAATCGCTTCAGTCCCGAAAGCAGCATTGACAGGCCGTTGCCGCCTCCTATGGCGACAAAATTCAGGCCGGCTGGACTATCGGAAAAAAGATGGTGTTTCATCGGGATCGGAAGGAGTCCAAAAGTCCGACTGGGTAAGAGATGTAGCTAATTAACACTGGGGTCAAAAATCGGCGAGCGCCGCCGACTATTGAGATTCTAACATTCTGAGTCTAATTTCGGCAATGAAATGTATGAACCAAAAGTATTTTGATTTGAACAAAAAAATACCCTCACTCTTGCCCGCCCCAAGGTCAGGTGGGCAGGTGGGGCAAGTGGGGCGAAAAAATCTCTTGTCGCCGTCGGCTTTGTTGTGTTAGATTTAAATGGAGCGGTTCTCCGTTCAATGGCTATCCGGCCGCATTGCCTTAACCTTACCACCCAAGATATACTTGCCTCGTCAGCTTTTCGCAAGCAAAAAAAACCAAATGGCAGAGACGCCTTTTATTTTACAAGAACATCAGTTTCAAAGGCTCAAGAGCGTTTTGGCACGGCTTTGTGTCGAGTGCGCGGCCCGCGTAGTTTTCCTGATCGACCGCGACGGCCAGCCAATCGCCTTTCACGGCGACATCGGCGATCTTGATACCACCAGTTTTTCCTCGCTCGCCGCCGGAAATGTCGCCGCCACACACAGCATGGCTCAGTTGATTGGCGAAGAGAATTTTCCATCGGTGTTTCACGAAGGTGAACGCGAGAGTATATTTATCAGCATAATCGGCCGCAGCCTGCTGGTCACCGTTTTTGACGAACGCTCGACTTTGGGCCTTGTAAAGATCCGCACCAAAAGAAGCAGCTACGAGGTCGCCTCGATCCTCGACGAAGCAACCGTGGACTCGGCCAATTACCGGATAAATCAAAACTCGTTCTTCAACGAGATCACGGACGAGGATATTGACAGCCTGTTTAGCTAGTCTTGTTTACTGTTTACCAGATATGACTTTTATCAACTACGCATCACGAGAGATAAATTGCAAGATCGTCTATTACGGGCCGGGGCTTGGCGGCAAGACGACTAATCTGCAATACATTTATGATTCGACTGCTCCGCAAGCGAAAGGCAAGCTCATCAGCCTCGCCACGGAAACCGACCGCACGCTGTTCTTTGATTTTATGCCGCTCGAACTGGGAACGGTTCGCGGATTTAAGACGCGGTTTCATCTCTATACTGTTCCCGGTCAGGTTTATTACGATGCGTCGCGAAAGCTGATCCTCAAAGGCGTTGACGGAGTCGTTTTCGTCGCCGACAGCCAGGACGAACGCATGGACGCCAATATCGAGGCACTTTACAACCTCGAGGATAATTTACAGACACAGGGTTACGACCTGATGCAGATACCGTATGTTCTGCAGCTAAACAAACGCGACCTGCCAAACGTGACGCCGATCGAAGAGTTATCTCAGGAACTTTGCAGAAAAGACGAGCCGATATTCGAGGCCGTCGCAACAAACGGCACCGGCGTCTTCGACACGCT
>CAZUEI010000427.1:0-2077 GCA_964618985.1 uncultured Chloracidobacterium sp. | reverse complement strand
GGTGTCCCAACTGTCCCACATGTCCCAGATGTCCGAACTGTCCCACGTGTCCCAGCGTTTTTTCAAAGTTCCAAGCATTCTCATTTCTCACTTCTCAGTTGAGTGTCTGCCTCAAGCTAGCAAATTCCAAGACAAATTGGAATACCAACTTTCCGGATATGACGTAACTTTCTCGATATGACGCAACTTTCCGAATTTGACGTGGTTTTCCGGGCGGGGGAGATAGAACAAAACACATACTTCGCGTCCGATAATATAGATTATGTAATTGGATTATAAGATTATCCGATCAGCTCCGGCCAATCGTCTGTTGGGGGCTCAGCATCGTCGGGCGGGCCTTCTGGTTGGTGGGCAGCGGCAGAAAGGTCTATCACCTTTTGCTCAACAAAAATAGGGCAATCGAGTCTAAGCGCAAGAGCTATCGCATCTGAAGGCCGAGCATCGAGCATAACCGTTTCGCCCTTTTTATCTTTTAGCTCGATACGGGCGTAGAAAGTATTTTCCTGCAGATCAGTAATAATTACGCTGGAGGCTGATAACTGGCATTCGATAATGACGTTTCTGAGCAGATCGTGCGTCATTGGCCGCTGCGGGACAACCTTTTCGATCTCGAGGGCAATTGCGTTAGCCTCAAACGCGCCGACCCAAATGGGGAGAACGGTCTCCGAGTCGATACCCTTAAGCACCACGATCGGGGTATTGGTATTTGGGTCCATTATCAGTGCTCCGATCTTGACTTCTATAAGACTTTGCCCGTTTTTCATGAACTAATGAACCTCGCCAAATAATGAATTAGCCTTGATCTCGGTAATCCTGACATCGACTATTTTGCCAAGAAGGTCCCCAGAACCTTTGAAATTTACTACCTTATGGCAGGCCGAATGGCCTGTGAGCCCATCCTCGCGGGACGATCTACCTTCAACCAGCACTTTAAGCACTTTATTAAGATATCTTTGTAAACGATTATATTGTGTATGCTTATGGACACGCTCCAGCTCAAGAAATCGGATCGTCTTATCTGCCGGCGAAACATTATCGTCCATTTCGTAAGCGGGTGTCTCCGGACGAGGCGAATATTTGAAGATATAGGCCATATCAAAGCCGCAATATTCGACCATTTTTACGGTGTCCTGAAAATCTTCGTCCGTTTCTCCAGGAAAACCCACAATAATGTCTGTTGTGAGCGCAATATCGCGGCTAGAAGACTTCAAACGGTCGATCTTCTCGAAATAGGTTTCGATCGAATGGCCGCGTTTCATTAGTTTAAGCACTCTATTGCTGCCGGACTGGACTGGCAGATGCACCCAATTACAGAGATTTTCATGTTCTTCGATAGCATCAACAATATCTGAGCGGAAATCACGGGGAAATGAGGTCGTAAACTTAATGCGTTCCATTCCCGTTGCCGCTACGGCTCGCAAGAGTTTTGTGAACGCCGACTTCCCTGCGTAATTTTCAAGGCCGCTTTCGGTCTCAGGCTTGTAGCTATTTACGTTTTGTCCGATGAGGTGAACTTCCCTGACGCCTTTTTCCTTTAACTCTATGACCTGGCGAACAATCTCAGACGCCTCGAAGCTGCGTTCCCTGCCGCGTGAAAATGGCACGATGCAGTAAGTGCAAAATTTATTGCAGCCCTCGATTATCGGAAGAAATGCGACATACGGTGAATGGCGGTGTGTATCGGCGACTGTCCAGTCATAATCGACTTCCCTTTCGCCGACATCAAGGACATTTTTGCCTGTGCGAACGGTTTCGTCGATCGCCGCTGAAACACGGCCGACGGCCCGCGTCCCAAGGACAAAATCAACGCCCTTGATCTTTTTGAATAGCGTTTCACCTTCTAATTGAGCGACGCAGCCCATGACACCGACGACAGGTTTTTTGCGCTCTGCGTGACGAATATGGCCGACGCGTGTGTAAAGTTTGTGCTCAGCCTTTTCGCGGACGGAGCAAGTATTGAAGATCACGACATCAGCAACGGCCTCGTCCGCGGTCATTTCAAAGCCATCCCGAACAAGCGTTGTCGAAATACGCTCCGAATCGGAGACGTTCATTTGACAGCCGAATGTTTCGAGAT
>CAZUEI010000426.1:0-2082 GCA_964618985.1 uncultured Chloracidobacterium sp. | reverse complement strand
CATTTATGAAACGCCGATGTCGGCGATTTTAAGGTAATTAGATGCAAGTTTGAGACCAAACTACTGCTTTCTATTAAGGATGACGTTATCGATCAGCCGGACATCGCCAAAATAGGCTGCGACGACGATCAGCGTTTCTTCAACCCCAATCTTTTCAACAGGTTGCAGCGAATCGCGATTTACGACAGCCACATAATCAAGCCGTGCGAGCGGTTCCGTTTCTAACCTGTCCTTTACAATTTGAGTAAGGTCCGACGCATTTCGTTCACCTTTTTTGAATGCCAGCTTGGCTTCACGAAGTGCTTCGATGATAACCACTGCCTTTTCCCGTTCTTCACCGGTCAAAAGGGAATTTCGCGAGGACATTGCAAGACCTGATTCTTCGCGAACAGTCGGAACGACGACGATCTCGGTCTCGAACCCAAGGTCTGTTGCCAGGCGTTTCATAACAGCCACCTGTTGAGCGTCCTTTTGGCCAAAAAAAGCGAGGTCGGGGCGGATGGTGTTCAAGAGGATCGTGACAACGGTTGCAACGCCGCGAAAATGGCCGGGCCGCGATGCACCTTCGAGTGTTTCGGTCAGTCCTTCAACATTTACGTATGTCGAAAAGCCTTCGGGATAGATCTCGCTGGCATCGGGTGCGAAAACGTAATCGACATCATATTCGGCAAGCGTTGCGGCGTCGGCCGTCAGGTCGCGAGGATATTTTTCGAGGTCCGATCGTTCGCTGAACTGCGTCGGATTGACAAATATCGAGACAATAACGATGTCGCATCTCTGGCGTGCTTCGCTGACGAGTGTTAAATGACCCGCGTGCAGAGCACCCATTGTTGCAACGAAGCCGACAGTTTTCTCCTCACGCCGCAGTTTGCGCGAGATCGAGAACATTCGTTGTCGGCGGTTGATGATCTCCATCTACGAGCCTTTCAGAGCAACCATCGTCTCGTCGGTCAGGCCGTACGATTCCTTATCATTCGGATACGCACCGGTCTTTACGTCTTTTGACCAATTTTGGATCGCCTCGGTCATCGTTTGCCGCAGGTTTGCGTATTGGCGGACAAAACGCGGTTGTCGGCCAAAGGTCATGCCGAGCAGATCGTGCAGGACGAGCACCTGGATGTCACATTCGAGGCCGGCGCCGATGCCGATGGTGGACATCTTAAGCTCCTTTGTGATCATGCCTGCGACCTCACGCGGGACGAGTTCGAGAACAATCGCAAAAGCCCCCGCGTCTTCAAGCATTTTAGCGTCCTCGATCAGAAGTTTTGCCTGTTCGGCGGTGCGGCCTTGAACTCGGTAACCGCCCATTTTATAAACAGATTGCGGCGTCAGGCCGATGTGGGCGACGACGGGAATTTCCTCGCTCACAAGACGCTTTACAAGATCGACGCGGTTGCGTCCGCCCTCGAGTTTGACGGCCTCGGCTCCGCCGTATTTCATCAACTTAAGAGCATTTCTGACACTCTCATCCTCGTTGACGTGATATGTCCCGTACGGCATATCGGCGATGACCATGGCGCGTTCGGTGCCGCGTTTTACCGCGATGCAAGCAGAGGCAATCTCGTCAATCGAGACGGGAATCGTATTGCCGTAGCCGTGTATGACGTTGCCAATGCTGTCGCCGACGAGGATCATATCGACGCCGGCCTCGTCCACGATGCGGGCGGTCGGATAATCGTAAGCCGTCAGGCAGACGAGTTTCTCGCCCTTTTCCTTTGCTGCACGGATCGCCGGGAGATAAACTTTGCCCTCTTTGTCAGGTTGGAGATATGCCATAAATTTCCCTCAAGTCTAGCGCATATTGCCGGTCACCGATAGTAAAACAAGCCCTTACTCCGCGCCGGCTTCTGCGGCATGATCTTCTCCATTCGTAATCTGCAAACCGGCGTTCGGGTTCCAACGCCGGACATCGCTTGAATCCTCACACTGGGCAAGAATGTCCGCGATCTCCTTTTTTAGCAGCGAATGGACAAAATTCGGCGCGATCTCGGCAAGCGGGCAGAGGACGAATTTACGCAAATGCAGCCTCGGGTGCGGAAGAATGAGAAGCTCGCTTTCCATATGAACATCGCCAAAAAAGAG
>CAZUEI010000425.1:0-2099 GCA_964618985.1 uncultured Chloracidobacterium sp. | reverse complement strand
CATTTTTGGGACGTGAGTCTCATCGAGAGAGGTAACTATCCTGATATCAAACCGCTCGGCCTTCCGTAACAAGCTCCATGCGGTTTGGCCGTTGACCTGATATTTTTCGCAGAGCATATCTGCCAGGGACGCGCTTGTTTCAGCCTCGAACCATTTTAGAAAATCGTCGCGGCCCAGGCCGTCGGAACACTCGGCGAGAAAGACAATAGTGCCAAGATCGATGCAGGCCTGGGACGCGGCTTCGAGAGCTTTGTGGGCCTGGATCAGGTTGATGTCGAACGGATATCCGCCGCAGCTGACGATAACGAGGCCGCGTTTTTCTGGGACGCAAATGGTGTGGCGTTCAGCGTAAGCCTCGCAGGCCGCCCGGTGAGAAGTTCGCCAGTTGCCGCAAGTTAGATCGACCGCGTCGCCTGCGTCATTGACGATGGTGCTGACCGCAAACGCCGGCTGCTTCCTTTCGACGATCTCCATGAATGCTTCGTTGACAGCATTTCCGTCGAGCTTTCCAGTTTCGACGCCTTCGCGTCTGGTTTTGCTTTCGCAGTCAAAGGCGAGCTTGTGCGTTTCGGAAATCGTTCTCGCCGAAGCAAGGCCCGGGCAGATCAACTTCCTGCCCCCGGTAAACCCGGCAAAATAATGAAACGTCACGCCGCCGATAATTATCACGTGGTCGTGCTCAAGTAGTGCGCGGTTTAGCTCGATCGGAATTCCGCCCGACGTTTCGCCTAAGCGAGTAAGCTGCATTAGATCGCGAGGGTCGTGGTCGAGCGTCTTTATTCTTTGCGCGATGAACGGCGTGAGGATCGCTGCCTTTTCTTCGTCCGTGACCTTTCGATGGATGCCCGTAGCAAAAATGATGCGTATCTCATGCGGAGCCGTCCCGTTAGCGATCAGACGCCGGACAACAAGATTGACGATTGCGGCACAGCCGGTTTGCCGCGTTGCATCAGGCACAACGATCAAAACGCTTTGGCCCGGCTCAACGATCTCTTCTAGCGGTTGTGAATCTATCGGCCGGTCGAGTTTCTCGCCAATTTCCGCATCTGAAAGCGGCGATCGATCGACAGTTTTGCCAAGGACCTCAAAACGCGATTCATGGTAGTCAAAAGGAATTGACGTTTTACCGTATTTGAGATCGATGATGGGCATAGTTATTTGCATAAGCCCGCACGTAAGTAAGGGCGGAACACACAACGTTGAATGTATCGCCCTTACTTACGTGCGGGCTTGAGCATCGGACGGCTCGAAGCACTTCGTTCCGGTTTCGCAGATGTAAACAGCCTCGGCTTCGTGATTCTGCGTTTCCATTTGGATCGTTAAATGGTCGATGCCAAATCGTTCGTGCAGCGTAGAGCGCACGGCAACAAGAAGCTCGGAATGCGCGACCGATTCGTTATGACTGATATGTGCCGACAGCGCTTCGAGACCTGACGAGATCGTCCAGACGTGCAGGTCGTGCACGCCGCTCACGCCGTTGGTTTCGAGTATCGCCCTCTCGACGGCGGACAAGTTTATATGAGCAGGCGTACCTTCGAGCAGGACGTTGACCGATTCCATTATAAGGCGCCAGGCACCGAAAATTATTATCAAGCTGATCAAAACGCTGCAAAGCGGATCTGCCCAAAACCAACCGGCGGCCACTATCAGAATACCGGCGATGATAGCCGTCGCCGAGCCCAGCAGATCGCCCATTACATGCAGCCACGCGCCGCGAATGTTCAGGTCGTGCTTATGATGAGAATGAAGCAGCTTTGCCGCAATGATATTTACAACAAGGCCGCCGAACGCAATAAGCGTCAGTTGAGTACCGTTTATCGCAGGCGGGACGCGCCATCGCATCACTGCCTCGTAAATGACCCAGATCGACAGCAGAACGAGCGCGATGCCGTTGATAAATGCCGCCAATATTTCGAGGCGATAATAACCGAACGTTTTTTTTGCAGTAGCCGGACGCGAGCCAAACCAGATCGCCGCGAGCGTCAGCCCAAGCGCTGCAACATCGGTGAGCATATGTCCCGCGTCGGCGATCAGCGCGAGCGAATTGGTAAGCCAGCCGCCGACCGCTTCGACGAGCATATACACGAACGTCAGCACGA
>CAZUEI010000424.1:0-2100 GCA_964618985.1 uncultured Chloracidobacterium sp. | reverse complement strand
GAAAATCTCGAACTGTTTGTCCTTGGCGGCGGAAGCAACGTCCTCATTTCCGACAAGGGCTTTGACGGCCTCGTGCTGCAAATTGCTTTGAGAGGCATCACCTCTGAAAACGAAACTGTTACCGCAGCGGCTGGTGAAAACTGGGATGAGTTCGTGACATATTGCGTCGAACACGATCTTGCTGGCGTCGAATGTCTTGGCGGCATTCCCGGTTTTGTCGGCGGCACGCCGGTGCAGAATGTCGGTGCTTACGGGCAGGAAGTATCCGAGACCATCGTTGCAGTGCGATGCTTCGATCGTAAGACACGAGAAATCGTCAGGCTGTCAAATAGCGACTGCGGATTCACATACAGAACAAGCATTTTTAATTCCACCGAGCGTGACCGCTATATCGTTTTGAGCGTCACGTTTGCCCTGCGGCGGGACGGCGAGGCAAAGGTCGTTTACAAAGACTTGATCGAGCATTTCAAAGGCCGGGAGCCTTCATTGCTCGAAACCCGCGAAGCTGTTCTTGCAATTCGGCGTTCGAAATCAATGGTCATTGACGAGACGGACCCGAATTCAAAAAGCGCCGGTTCGTTTTTCAAAAACCCTGTTGTCGATAGAGAAAAGCTTGAGGATATCCGCAAGGATTTCGAACGGGTGCCATCGTTCGACTTTGGCGACAAGGTTAAGATACCGGCTGCATGGCTGATCGAGAACGCCGGTTTTAGCAAAGGCTTTGCACTCGGCAACGCGGGCATCTCGACAAATCACACACTCGCACTAATCAATCGGAACGATGCTTCGGCAAACGAAATGCTTTCGCTCATAAACGAGATCCAAAACGCCGTCGAGGCAAAATTTGGTATCATGCTGACCCCCGAACCGGTTTTTGTCGGGTTTTGAATCAGCACTCTTTCGAAAGACCCAGTCGCTATCGCTCCCGGTTCTGACAGATCGCTGTCCCAAAGTGTCCCACGACCAAGTGGGACAGCCTAAACCTTGCAACCAAAGAGTTTATCGCTGCATTTTTCCTTGTCCCACGAATTTTGGAAAAAAATAATACATTGTGTTACAAAAATCGTAATTGCTGTAAATAATGAAGTTACAGCGTTTCAAGTTGTTGGGACACCACGATCTTCGCTGGGACAAGACCTTTGTCAAAAGCCCAATGTCCAAAGATCTAAGACCCAAGACCCAAGGCCAAAACCATCCGTAGATTTTCAAATAGCAAACCGCTGAAATTGCAACGATGCCACATAATGCTGGCACATTCCGTGGAAAAATGAAATACCAACTTTCCGGATATGACGTGGTTTTCCGGGTACTACTTGTCGGCGGGCGACAGCTCGATTTGACCGTCGTAGGCGGTTAATTTCGGTTCGCCTTCGTTGAACATGAGTCGTTCAAAAACAAGCGGCGAAACCGAACCAGACGCCCCGACCGCAGTGAATCTGAGATTCAAAAGCACACCGTTCTCATCTATCGGGAATGCGCCGTAAACAGCGATTCTTAACAATCCCGGCTCGTATGGATTTGTCACAACAAAAAGCCCACGGCTCACCGTCCTTGCGACATCGACCGAATTCTCCAAGGGCTGAATTACAGTTGGGTCGTATCTGAGGTCAAACTCATAAGAGATAACATTCTTATCAGCAATGCCCTGAACATTCACCGGAACGACGATCTCATTATCAACCGCTGTGGCACGAGGCTCAACCGTCACGGTTATCGGTCTCTCTCCGGTTCTATCGCCGTCACCAACATCTGACATCTGCCCACTAACAACTGGTCTGGGATGCGTCGCCGGATTCCAGTTACCGGAAACGTCGCCCATCAAAATGGCCACAAAATCCTCGCCCGTCAGGCTGCTTGTCACCGAAACATAAGTCCGGCTATCGTCGTAAGTCTGCGGAGGAGTCGGCAGCGGCGACGGCGCTCCCGTTACGAAGAACTTCCACTGGCCGGAGTTACAAGTGCAAATAAGCCCCGCAGAAAATCTTGCGATCAATGCCGCGTCGTTTGACGAGACCCCGCCGTTGCCGCTTACAACAGCGGCAAAACACTGATTCTGGCTCACGAAAGGGACTGAGCCGGCAACACCCAGTGCGATCCTCG
>CAZUEI010000423.1:0-2104 GCA_964618985.1 uncultured Chloracidobacterium sp. | reverse complement strand
TCCGAACCTTTGACAACCGACGGCCGCCCGATATCCGCAATTTCGCATCGGCGGATATTGTATGAAATGGCGGGGGTGATCTCTGTGGGCACACTCGCGGGATTTGCGTTTATTTCGGGATCGGTAGGATTTGGTGTTTTTGTCGGCGGAATTTTGGCGTATGCCAATTACTTTTGGCAAAAACACTCGCTCAAGGCGATCTTTGACAGGGCAGTTGACGGTAAAAAAACGCCGTTCCTCGAGTTGAGATACATATTGCGGTATGTCGTTTTGGGCGCTGCATTAATGATAATTTATCTTAGCCAAACGGTTTCGATATTCGCCGTGATATTTGGTTTATCGAGTTTTGCCATCGCGGTCGTTATTGAAGGATTATTTACTATATTTTCGAGCAATTATAAAAAGGAAAGTTAAGAATGTTGTTATTTGCTGAGGGCGGCCATCACGAGCCGTTAATAGTTGAGTTCATAAATCATTATCTGCCATATCACATTCCCTGGCCGACGATAATGTTCGTGATCGCGTGTATTCTGACCTTCCTCGTAATTTGGATATTAAAGGGAAAACTCTCTGAGGACGACCCCACAGACGGCCAGTTGACGCTCGAAGCCGGCTTTTTGGCTATCAAGGACCTTGTCATAAATGTTACGGGCGAGAATGGATTTAAGTACTTTCCGGTGGTCGCCACGTTTGCCGTGTTGATCCTGGTGTCGAATCTGATGGGCATGGTGCCTTTGTTTATGGCTCCGACTGCGTCGGTAAATGTGACGATGGCTCTCGGCCTCACGTCATTTGTGTATTTCAACTACATCGGCATTAAGGAAAACGGCCTTTGGGCGTATATAGCTCACTTTACCGGGCCAAAGCTGCCGACGTTAATGCTCCCGATAACGGCTCTTATATTTCTCATCGAGATCGTCAGCACCTCGATCAGGCCGTTGACGCTTGGCGTCCGGCTTTTCGCAAACATGTTCGCCGATGAGCAGTTGGCAGTTCAGATCGCCAATCTAGCGCCGCCTTACACGCAGATACTCGTGCCGGTCGTGCTGATGCCGCTCGGAGTTTTTGTGGCATTTGTGCAGACGCTTGTATTTACACTGCTCTCGCTGATCTATATCAGCCTGGTCTTACCGCACGTTCACGGACACGAAGAGCACGAAGCTCACGGCGAAGCAGCCGCGGCACATGCATAAGTTTTAGAAAGAGGAGATGAACAACGGATAGTTAACAAAACCTGCGTTTTATAGCAGATATGCCCGCACGCTACAGGCGACTTGACTCCACGGAGTAGAAATCAAGGAATACCGGAAGCGAGGCGAAATCATAACCACCTGTAGGTTTGAAAGCATTCGTTGACCGTCTTCTAAATTAAAAAAAGGAGATAAAAAATGAACAAATTAGCAAAATTAAAATATGTCGGCTATTCGACGCTGGCATTGGCATTGATGGCTTTGCCTGCGATGGCACAGGCCGGAGCGGCGGACAATGAGTTTACCGTCAACGCTTCGAAGGCGATCGGCGCAGGCGTCGGTTTTGGCATCGCGGCAGGATTTGCTGGCATTGGCCAGGGCCTCGTCGGCAAAGGCGCGACCGAGGGCGTTGCACGCAATCCCGGTGCGGCCGGAACCGTCCAGACGATCATGATCATCGCCCTCGCGCTGATCGAATCACTCGTGCTTTTTGCACTTTTGATCGTATTCGTCGTTATCGGATCGGTAAAATAAATAGTGTCAGTAGCCCGCACGTAAGTAAGGGCTCAACTCATTGCAGAAGCCCGCACCGAGTAAGGACTTTACTTCGTGCGGGCTTGCAGCATCAGAAACCTCTTGAAACTCCCCTATAATTAGTTCTATTCTTTTGTTGCAACCAGACGGCATTTCAGACGTTCTAAAACTAGATGATCGACGATTTTGAAGGAATAATAATCGCGGACAAATACATGATCGAGTCGATCCTGCGGGACAGCGATCTCGGTACAATCTACCGCGGCTGGGACGTCACGCAGGACAAGCCTGTAACGGTCAAAATACTGGCGCAGGCATTGGCTGTCGATAAGCGATTTGTCGACCGCTTTCTCACCGAAGCAAAGACGATCTCACACGCC
>CAZUEI010000422.1:0-2115 GCA_964618985.1 uncultured Chloracidobacterium sp. | reverse complement strand
AAGGCAATGGTCGAGGTTTGGACGCACGCCGAGGCCGAGGGCAAGCGCTATTTCCCGCACGAGTTCATGTATCAGGTCCTCAAGAACGGCTCGCTCGAGGAGTATTACCATATAGACCTCAAGGATAGCTGGATGTACGCCGCGATGGAGAAAAATCTGCCGATGATCGTGCCCGGCTGGGAAGATTCTACGATGGGCAATATGTATGCGGGCCACGTTATCAAGGGCGAGGTCGAAAATGTCCACACCGTCCGCACCGGCATCGAATACATGACGATGCTCGCCGAGTGGTACACGGCAAATGCTCAAGACAATTCAACGATCGGTTTCTTCCAGATAGGCGGCGGAATCGCAGGCGATTTCCCGATCTGTGTCGTACCGATGCTCCATCAGGATCTGCAACGCGAGAACGTGCCTGTATGGGGTTATTTCTGTCAGATCTCTGATTCCACAACAAGCTACGGCTCATACTCAGGCGCCGTGCCGAACGAAAAGATCACCTGGGGCAAGCTCGAAGCCACAACGCCCAAATTCATCGTCGAAAGCGATGCTTCGATAGTCGCGCCGCTGATGTTTGCGTATATTCTCGGCTGGTGATATGCATTTGCTTTCCATCTTCCTGATCCTAAATTGCTTGCCTTCCGCGTTGCTCGATTTTGCTCTTCCGAAATTGAAAGCCGATAAGAATGTTCGCATCGAGGATGCCTATAAGTGGACCTATCAGGCGACGCGTGGTGGCGAGCATGCTGTACCTGATGCAGAATCGGCTCGCATATGGCTCGATAACGAATGGAGCACACTGGGCAAGCTTGCTACAAATGAATCGCCCTGGGAGCCGCTATGTTCGGGTGGCGAGATCGGCAGATTGAATCTTCGGCCATTCAAAGCACGGAACGGCAAGGCGGACGATCTGCTTGAGGCTTTTCTTGCGAGCAGCCGCGAATACAAAACCGAGCAATCGAGTTTTGTCGATGCGTGGCTTGAGCTTGGCAGAAGGTTAAAGGAAAAGTCAGTCGGCAAGCTCGACTACAAATCATGGGTAAAGCTCGATGCTGAGATGAAAGCAAAAAATTATCCTGCGATCCATCACAGCGAAACTTACGAGAAAGCCAATCACCCCGCATACCGCATACTGACCTCGGCAGAAATGAAAAAGCTCCTTGGCACATCAAAATAAACATCTTCATCCGTTTACCTGTAAAATCAGCTAAAATAGAATTTCTAAGCAGATGAAGATCTTTCACGGTATAGAGAATGCCAATATCCTAAAGCCGACGGTGCTGACGCTTGGAGTTTTTGACGGGCTGCATCTGGGGCATCAGCGGATAATGCAGACGGTTGTCGAGCGTGCCAAGGCTGCGAGCGCACATGCTACGGCGATCACTTTTGACCCGCATCCTCGAGCGGTTCTTCATCCCGAGTCGTCACCGCCGCTGCTGCAGACACTCGATCAACGGCTTGCCAATTTTGAAGTGCTCGGTATCGAACAGGCGATCGTCGTTCCGTTCACCCGCGAATTTGCGAGCCAGCCGGCAGAAGATTTTTTATCGAACATCATACGCGACCGACTTCATGCAAAGGAAGTTTATCTCGGTAAAGGCTTTGCTTTTGGCAAAGATCGCGGCGGTAACATCGAACTTCTCAGAACAAAGAGCAAGGAGCTTGGCTTTGTTGCCGACGAAGTTGACGAAGTACAAATCCGTGGTGCACGCATAAGCTCATCGGCGATCCGCAAACTGCTTGCGGAAGGCCGCATCAATCTTGCACGCAGAATGCTAGGCCGTCCGTATGGCGTCGAGGGCGTTATTATTCGCGGCAACCGGCGCGGGCATACTATCGGATTTCCAACAGCAAACCTAAAACCACATAATCGCGTCATCCCCCGTTTTGGCGTTTATGCGACTGCAACACTGATAGACGGCATATGGCGAAAGAGCATTACAAACATCGGCGTCAGGCCAACATTTGAGAATGAAGCAGAACCTTCGATCGAGACTTACGTTTTTGACCTTGACCAAGACCTCTATGGCAACGTGCTTCGGGTTCGCTTTCTGCATCGCATCCGTGACGAACGTAAATTCAACGGAATAGACGAATTAAAGGCACAGATCGAAA
>CAZUEI010000421.1:0-2117 GCA_964618985.1 uncultured Chloracidobacterium sp. | reverse complement strand
GGAACCAAGATCGACCCTAACGCCCCTCTGCCCGGCGATGGCAATGACTCAGGAAAACCGGAAAACCCCTCTACCAAACCGCCCGATGAAGTGCCGGACAAGCCGCCGGTCATTAAACAGCAGCCGGTTATCCCGACAGCCCCCAAACCCGAGCAGCCCGTCGATAAACCCGAAGGCGGCAAGCGTAAAGGGAAAAAAGGCGACGGCTAAGTCAGAAGACTCTCTGAAAAAGCCACCTTGTTCTTTTATCGCCGGTCGCCAAAAATAGCCTGGTGAAAAAGTGTCCCAGATCGACGTTTTTCGCCGGACCAAATTGCGTTTCGCCGGACCAAATCGCGTTTCGTATGTCCCAGAGAGGCCGTTTCCTGACCGCGTCCCAGACGACATGGTCCAACCCCGGCGGCGTTGGCGGCTTGGTCGGAATGGTCGGCACTAGACACTAATCAGTCGGCAGTTGTCATGTTTGGTTTGTCCGTGTTATACATTCGTCTTCTCGGCACGGCGTTTGGCGGGACACGTGTAAACGGCCTGCCGGATGGACGAGCATTGTAAACGGCCTTGATGCCTACCGGAGTGTCGCCATCGGCACCGAAGAGTTCCGAATAATAGCCGTTGCTCGACTGGAGCAGATGCCACATGCCGGTGCTCGGACGCCAGACCGCGATGTCCAGTTTTCCGTCGCCGTCATAGTTGTCTGCCACCGGCAACTCCGCGTTTCGCGGCACATAGCCACGTCCTTTAGGGCGTGGTCAGCGAATATAAAGATATCCCAGCCCGTTTTAGCGGGCTTACTCCGTTGCGGCTTAAGCCAATGAAAAAAGGACATTAAAACGCCCTTTTACTACCTTTTCACTCTTTACCACGTCCTAAAGGGCGTGGCTATGCTGCCCTTTCGGGGAAGCCTTGAACGCTCTTAGTTTTGTATCGACGCAACGCTCTCATTTTCGATCCGGAGTCAGTTTCCATGGCGATGCCGTTTCGCATTGCGGTCATCCAGTGTTTTCCGCCGTCGGTTGAAAAGACGACGCGGCTTACCATCAAATCGACGGAGGGAGCGATGATCTCGGCAATTGCATTTTGCGGATCGTCGGGGTCAAATGTGACCGAGAGCGCGGACAAGCCATCATAGACACGATACCAGCGTTCCCCGCCGTCGTCCGAGCGCATTATCCCGCTGTCGAAGATAAACGGCTCACTCATAACTCCGGCAAGCAGGATCGTCTTGCCGTTTTCGCGGGCGGCCGCGAGGCTGCTGACGTATCTCCACTGGCGGTCATAGGTATATAGCAGCCGCTCCCATTTCACACCGCCGTCGAGCGATTTGGCTAACCAGCCGCGATTGTCCCATTTCCACATCACGTTCGGATCAGCGGGATCGACCAACATCAGCGTCTGATTCCGCCTTGCCGCAAGGCCGCTCTTTCCGTCCTTCCATGCATCCGCCACCCAACCCTCGGCCCATTTTGGAAGCTCGCCTTCTTTTGGCAGGCATTTGCGCAGGGCATCTTCCTTTCTTGCTCTCGCCTTCGCCTTTTCCATGTCCTCCACTGAGCGACGATTACAATAATCCGCCAGCGATTCCCCAATAAGTCTGTCGATCTCTCTATGCGTGTCACCTGCGGCAGAGTGTGGTTGAAGATTTTTCCTCGCCATTATCGGATAACTAACTGCTGACTTTGAACCACTCGCAACCGCAGTGTGGTTCTGCCTGCCCACTGCCGACAGCCGACTGCGTAGCTTCTTGGCTGCGTCGGCACGCGCTTCAGCCATGGCTAAACACACCGCGCGGGAGGTGATGATTTTGTTTCCCGTCGGGCCTTCGCACTCGAATGCGACAAAGTTCAAACTCGACGCAGCACGCGTTGCAGAAGCCCGCACGTTAGTAAGGGCGTAACACTCAACGCAATCTTCTTTACTGCCTACGGCCAACGGCCTACTGCTTACTGGCGTCCAGTTCCCCGAAACATCGCCCATTGTTGCAGAAGCCCGCACGTTAGTAAGGGCGGAACCTTCAACATTCTGATTTGAGTCATTAGACCAATTACCCGAAACATCCCCCATTAACAAAGCAATAAAATCCTCACCAGTGATAGTCGAATTAACAGACGAATACGTCC
>CAZUEI010000420.1:0-2126 GCA_964618985.1 uncultured Chloracidobacterium sp. | reverse complement strand
ACACAAACTCGGCAGCGATCGAACAGGACATTGTGTTTGCGGGCAGTCAGCAGTCGGCGGTCGGCAGTCGGCAGGATGCCGTTTTAGCCAATGTCGAAGAAAGTTTTGACGCGGCTGCTCCTGATATCGAACTTTGCCGGTTGGCTGCCAATGGCAATATTGCGGCGTTTGAGGTCCTGTACGAGCGTTACCATCGCCGCACTTACAGTCTCTGCCTGCGGATGACAAGCAGCCAGACCGAGGCCGAGGACCTGACGCAGGAAGTCTTTATCCAGCTTTTCCGGAAGATCGGCAGTTTTCGCGGCGATTCGGCTTTTTCGACCTGGCTGCATCGTATGACGGTGAATCAGGTGCTGATGCATTTTCGCCGCCGGAGCGTGAAAAACGAGCGAACCTCGGATGACGGCGAGATGCCTGAGCAGACGGTTCGCGGCACGACCAACCCGAACAAAATGCAAGTCGTTGACCGCATCGCTCTAAAAAATGCTATCGCCGAATTGCCAAACGGCTACCGTAACGTATTTGTCCTGCACGACGTCGAGGGCTTTGAGCACGAAGAGGTAGCCCGCATTATGGGTATCTCGGTCGGGACATCGAAATCGCAGCTACACAAAGCGAGATTGAAGCTGCGCGGGCTTCTGGTTAAGAAGCAGGATTAGTTACCGAATATTCAGACAGGAAAACACGAACGCTTGATAAGCTGTTCGTGTTTTTTGTGTCGATATTTACTGAGAATTTATGTAAAAATCAGCTTTCATCAGGCAACTTTTGAGGGCGTCGGCTAATCTATCTATAGTGGGATTAGATGAGCGAGTTTTTACGCCTGATATGCAGGCAGGATGCCTGCGCTCCAGTCAAGAGAAAATGAATTGTGACGAATGTATTAATCTAATGCACCACTTTGTCGATGACGAACTCGACGAAGCCGGCGTGTCGGATGTTGCTGAGCATATCGCTGATTGTGAGGCATGCGCGCTGTATTGCGGCGAGATGACCTCGATCCGCGATCTTGGCTCCATCGATGCGCCATCTGAGCCTGTGATGCCCAATTCCAAGGCTCTCTGGTGTCGTATTAATAACATCATCGAGAGCGAGCAGCAAGCCGCACCGCCAACCGTCGAACAGCCCAAGGGGCGTTGGCGGTTTTCGTTTTTGCAGGTTGCGACTGTCGTTATGTGCGTTGCATTGGTAAGCTCAGTTCTTACGGTTGTTGTGATCAGGAGTTACGTAAAGCCCGCCGCCGGCGATCTTACGACTCGTTCGTCCGCACAGACGCTTTTTGACAAAGCGCTTAGCAAGGTCGGCCTCGTGGAAACTCCACAGCAAGCCCGTGAGCGTCGGTTAAAGGAACAGCAGGCGGCCATCGAATATTGGAACGCCCGCGTTCAGGCTCGACGCGATCAATGGGACCGGATGACCCGCGACGCATTTGACCGCAACCTTCAGGTGATCGACGAATCGGTTCACGACTACACAATGATCCTGCAGCAGGACCCCGAAGACGAGCTTTCGGGTGAGATGCTAGATTCGATCATGAATGATAAGATGAATTTGCTTCGTGATTTTTCCGACCTTTAGTTTTTTTGAAATGATCCGTAGATCGAAATTGGCGTTTGTGCCGGCTGCAAAAACTACGATCCTCTTGAGCGTAGTTTTTTTTGTGATTTTTGCCGTCGAAGTTTCGGCGCAAAAGAAATTTTCGCGCACTTTTGCGGCGGGCCAAAATGTTCGTCTTCAGCTTCTAAACCGAACGGGAACAGTCACTGTCGAAGGCTGGAACAAAGCGGAGATAAATATTTCCGCCTCGCTCGAAAAACCTGCCGCTAATATCAATCCGCAAACCCTGAGCGGAACTATCGTTATCAATCTCGTCCGCGATAATCAGGGACGCGAGGTCGGAAACGTCAATTTCACCATTCGAGTCCCATACAACACGATGGTCGATATAGAGACGATGGTCGGCAATCTCAACGTTAGCAATGTGCAGAGCGGCCTCGTGCGGGCGCATATCACCAGCGACGGCGACATCACGCTAATGAATATCATCTCGGCTGCGGTCTCGGCGGACAACGGCATCGGCGATATTTTTTTTGACGGAGAAATTTTGGACAACGGCAATTACCGTT
>CAZUEI010000419.1:0-2127 GCA_964618985.1 uncultured Chloracidobacterium sp. | reverse complement strand
CCGAGCACAGCGGCATCATCCGTGCCGGTGCCCGTTTTGTTGAAGCGATGGCGACAGCCAAAGTGCCCAAGATCGTGCTCACGGTCAACCACGCGTCAGGAGCGGGTTATTACGCGATGGCGGGGCAAGGTTTCGATCCCGATTTTATTTTCTCGCTTCCGACCGGCCGGATGGGCGTGATGGAAGGCGACAGCGCCGCCCAGGCGATCTTTGGAACGCAGATCGAAAAGCTGAAAAAAGAAGGGAAGTCGCCGGACGCAGCCATGACAGCCGAAATGGACAAGGTCCGGGCGACCTATGACAAAGAGCTCGACGCCAAACACGCCGCCGCACGCGGTTTGGTAGATGCGATCGTCACTCCTGAAAACGTTCGCGACGCCTTAATATTAGCCCTGCAGACCTGCCTGAACACCTCAACGCCGCATATCGGCGCGTTCGTCCTGCCGAGCATCCCCTAAAGCTAAAATTCACCGGACCATTTGGCGTTTCGTATGACCAAATTGCGTTTCACCGGACCCAGAGAGGTGAAAAACGGACCGCGTCCCTGGCGAAATCCGTCTCCGTCGATTACGGCAGCTAACGCAACTATGGAAGCCGGAAATCGACGCAGAGGCGCTTCGAAATAAAAAGGTGCTTGACAACGATGCAAAATAGTGCTATTTATGAAACATACTCATATGCCAGCATCACTCGATAGAAAATTTGAGAAATTCCTTGGCGGACCGATCGTGTCTCCCGAAACCAGGATCCACGTGTCGATCGACAGGCGAAATGTTATTTCGCTGAACGCACGAGTTTACAGCATGATCGGAAAGCCGGTCGGGGCATGGCTTCATTTTAGCCGTGTGGATGACACGATCGCGATCGAACCAGCCGAGAGCCTAATGCTGCAGGGAGTGTTTCCGTTCGGGTCGAACGGATCAGGACGGTATCTAAACGCTGCGTCATTCTGCCGCAATTTTGGCATCAGCCTCGATACTACGCTGCGTTTTCTGAATCCAGAATTCAAGGACGGTGCGCTCCATCTAAAACTATCCGAAACTGTCGTCATCGCACGCCGGCGCAAGTATCAACGAAAGCCGAAAGGGCTTGGGCATCCGGCATGAAGTTTCTATTTGGCACTGTCGGCGTTAATTCTGCTTCTACAAACTTGCCTCAGCAAATAACGCAAAGTAACATTTACCGAAACGACCAACACGAGGAGATTTATGAATAACGAAGCAATAGTCGCAGCAGCGGCACGGTTTGGATTGACGATGGAGGCGGTCGCCGTCGCGGGCGGCGAAGACGCGTTCAAGGTCTATAAAGGGGCAAATCAGATCTTTGTCGGCAGGGCCGCCGACATTGCCACATTTCTCGTTGACTACGAAAAGAACCTGCCCGGCCTGTACGAAGGAAGTATCTACGGTTACAAGGAGTAGTCTTTCCACGCTCCACATCGGCGCACTTAATAAAATCTGGACATAGTAGTACCATATATGGTACTATAATAACAGTGCCATATGACTATCGCTGAGACGATAGAGAAGCTTGAAAAGGAAAAGGCCTCGACGCGGTTTACGTACTTGGTGAACATATGCAGGGAGTACTTCGGCACGCCACGCATTCGCGGAAGTCATCACATCTTCAAGACCCCGTGGCCGGGCGATCCGCGGATAAACGTGCAAAAGGCGGGTTCAAAAGCCAAGCCCTATCAGGTCGAGCAAGTCATAGCGGCATTGAGAAAATTGGAACAGATGAAAAGAGGTCGATAATGGGCAAAATTTCGAAAACGGCAAAAAAATCCACAGTTCCCGCCTTTCGGCGCGAAGATTTTAGTTATAGCGTGATGTGGTCTGAGGCGGATCAGGTGTTCGTCGGCCGCGTAATGGAATTCCCCTCTCTCGCGGCTCATGGCAGCACACAGGAGAAGGCGTTGAAAGAGATCCGCGTTGTCGTTGGCTATGTGTTAGAGGATATGACCGAAAATGACGAAACGATCCCTGTTCCGCTCGGCAAACGAAAATATAGCGGCAATCTAAACCTGCGGATGTCCACCGAACTTCATCGCCGCCTCGCGCTTGAATCCGAACAGCAGGGCGTTTCGCTCAACGCTTTGATCAATCTGAAATTAGCGGCGTAACCACT
>CAZUEI010000418.1:0-2128 GCA_964618985.1 uncultured Chloracidobacterium sp. | reverse complement strand
TGTTTACAAATAATGCTGCAGTTTCTCTTTTAGCAGCCCGCGTGCGCGGCTTATGCGCGATTTTGTCGTGCCGAGGCCGAGTCCCATGATCTCGGCAACCTCGTCGTACGATTTGCCCTCAATGTCGCGTAAAATTATCGGCACTCGATATTTTTCGGGCAAAGTGGCGATGGCTGCGGCGATGGTCCGGTCGCGTTCGCCGTCTATCAATGCTGCATCGGGCAAAGGGCGTTTGTCGGGCGGTTGGAATTCCACCGCCAGGTCGTCATCACTTTGAAAAAGCCCGGTCAGCGACAGCAATTTGCGCCTCTTTCTCCGTCTGATCTCGCTGATCGCAAGATTTGTCGCGATCCGATAGATATAGGTCGAAAACGCAAACTGCGTGTGATACCGGTCGATCGCAAAATAAACCCTGACAAAGGTTTCCTGGGCGAGATCGACTGCCTCTTCGTAATCGTTCAAAAATCTATAGAGGTAATTCGTTATCGGACTGCGATAACGCCCCATTATCTCGGCGAATGCGGCTTCGTCGCCGGCTTTTGTGGCCTCGATGAGTGCATGGTCGGACAGCTTTTCTTCAGGCATACGGGAGCGAATCGCCTCCGTGCCCAAAGATTTGATTTTGTCGTGTGCCATACATCCATACTATTTACAACAGAAATTTGCCCAAAAACAAAACCGCCTCGCAATGTAGGTCACGTTTGTCAGCGAAAATTGTTGCAAAAATACATTGGTTAGTTGCCCGCGGCCAATAGCCAGTTGCCAATGGCAGGTTTCCGTTACCAGTTACCCACCAACAGTTGTCTGGCTGTCCCGGGTGTCCCAGCTGTCCCGCGTGTCCCGCGTGTCCCAAGTGTCCCAGCTGTCCCACGGCTTTTTTGTTCCACTCTTGTTCCACACCCCAAGTGGAACACGGAACTCACCATTTTTATTGGAGTTACAGCCGTTTTTGCTCTCTGTTCCAAGATTTTTGAAAAAAATGTAAGATACTGTGTTGCGCAACCGTAATTCCTGTAAATAGTGAGGTTATAGCGTTCCACTCGTTCGGGACACTGCGATCTTCGCCGGAACAAGCTCTATGTCCAAAGTCCAAAGACCAAAGAACCAAATCCGTCATCTGCCAACTGCTTTCTACTCACCGTTCACCGTTTGTCAAATACCCGATCCGCTCATAAACACGAATCACAGTCTACTATACGAAAATTTGCATATCATGTTCAAATTTTTACCTATGCAACGGATTGGCCGCAAAATGTCAAGATAGAATTTTGTTGCAAAAAAAGGACGGCGGCGGTAAGATATTGGCTAATTAGCGCTCTCAGTTTGAGCTTTTTGCTCTTTTAAGAGGTACCCAGATTTTTCTATTAAGCGTTAATTGCATCCTTTCTTTATTAAGTTTGTAAAAGCAGCAGGATCACCGTTCAGATCCGTGGTCACCTTTCCGCCGGCAGATATTACTATTTGAGCTAGAGTTTGGGAGCTTAAGAACTTTCATGAAAAAATACATCCAGTCGCTGAAAAACAGATGGTCGCGTTATGCCGTCGTTCGGACGGCTCTTGTCTTGGTTATTTTGAGCGCGATGCTGATCATCGCGATGACATCGGGAGCGCAGGACCAGATCCCAAGTAAGGAAGAACAAGACAAGGCCAACAAAAGAGCGAAAATCTTTTACCTGCCGCACGGACAAGGCACCCAGTCGGAGCCGATCAGTAGACAGGCCGACGCATTTGGCATTACGCCGCCGATCCGGGATTTGCCAGAGTTTAATGTGAGCCCGAAGTTTGAAGGCGAGCCGTTCATTCGTCCGGGCAACAATAAGGTCCAGGTCGAGCGAGTGCTGCCGGGCTGGAATCAGCCGACGGACGACCCGTTGGCGGCGTTTAGCCGGACTTTTGCCGCATCCGATGCTCCGCAAGCCATGCCGGCTCCTTCGCTGACTTTTAACGGCGTTCTCAGTAATGATCTTCTAACTTCGTTTGGGACGACGTCGATGCCGCCCGACACAGTGGGCGACGTCGGGCCGAACCATTATGTTCAGAGTACCAATATCGGCGTCTTTCGTATTTTCAATAAGGCCGGAACCGCGCTCAATGTCAACACGCGCATCAGCACGCTCTTTTCGTCGCT
>CAZUEI010000417.1:0-2131 GCA_964618985.1 uncultured Chloracidobacterium sp. | reverse complement strand
TCTTTGCCGACGAAAAGAAAACCGGCCTCGCAAAAGCCGCTGGCAGCCACGCCGCATCGCAGTATTCTTTGTTCGCCTTGAAAAACGAAACCGCAATCGATGAACTACGAAACACTAAGATCGACGATCTTTCTGCCGAAGAATCCAAACAGCTTCTCACAATGATCAAAGACAAGATCGTTTGAAGCAGCATTTCCCTTGTCGATGGTCAGTGAAACTTCGAACAGGTTTTGACGCGGGCTGCCTACTTTACATTAAGTTTGTTATTTACCTGTCTCACGTCGTTTTGCATAGTGGCTTTCATCACATTGGCGAGCCGATCTCTCCGGACAGTGCCGGTAACCGTAACTACGGCGTCGGCAACAAAAATGTTGATCCCGCGTACGCCGAGTCTCCTGATCTCATCTTCGATGCTTAGTTTAATCATTAGATCGGATCGCGGCGGCTGGGGTGGCGGCGGTTCCGCGACGCCGGGAAGAACCGGTCCTCGACCTGGCCTCACTTCGTGGCGACGTAGCCAGCCAATGCCATATTTGGTTCGAACCTTGCGCCAAGCACCTGTTCTGTTAATGATCTTTACGGCTTCGCCAATTTTCAGTGAGGCCACAATCATGCTTTTCGCTGAGGGAGCGGCTCGTAGATCAGCGGGCTCAGCAATGACGACACCTTCCTGAGCGGAAACGGCAACGGTAGTAAAAAGGAACAGTAAAAGAACCAATGCCTTCATTTTTGCATCTCCTTTTGGTGCGCGGGAAATAATACCACATATCGGTTCGAGCTTTGATTCGTTTCTTGCCAAGCCGCAGATCAGGCCGGGATGATGAACGCGAGTTTTACATGGTGGAATTTGCGAAAACCACACATTCCGAAAACCACGTCATATTCGGAAAGTTACGTCATATTCGGAAAGTTACGTCATATCCGGAAAGTTGGTATTCCAATTTGTGTCAAAGTGCGCTAGCTTGAGGCGGGATCGTAGTAATTTTCGGCGATCAGATCTTTGATAATTTTATTCGGGCAATGGAAAAAAAACGCCGGGACACGCGGGACACGCGGGACACGTGGGACAGTTGGGACACGTGGGACACCTGGGACAGTCGACCAGCAAGTAACGTCAATCGTTTCAATGACTTACCTATTTTGAAACGGACGGGTCCCAAATTATTTGTAACAATCTGTAATACAAATTATTACAAAAGTCATAATTTGTATTACAGGAAATAAGACGGAAGAAAGAAGATCCGTCCAAAAGAACAGCCGATAGACCGATTCGCAGGCCTTCGCGTGTCTGAATATCGCGTCTTTGGTAAACTTGTGTTTTGGCGTTTGCGGCAAAAAGACAAAAGATGATCGAACACCTCAATTCCCTTTCCCTCGAACAAAAGATCGGGCAATTATTTTTCATCGGTATCGCCGGGCCGGTTATCGATCAGCCGACTCTGGAATTACTGAACGAAGTTTCACCCGGCGGCGTTTGTCTGTTTGCGCGAAACATTAAAGAACTTTCGCAAACAAGAAAGTTGCTGGATGATCTGCGCTCGGTGCTTCCTGTAACTCCGTTTTTGAGCATCGATCAGGAAGGCGGCCTCGTTGACAGGCTCCGCCGCGTAATGACGCCGATGCCCGCTGCGAGCAAGATCGCAAGTGAAATGGACGCGGTTCATTTGGCGGAGATCATTGGCGAAACTCTTACAATTCTCGGATTCAATATGGATTTTGCCCCAGTCGTTGATGTTATCAATGACGAACGGTCAAAGTACTCAAACGGTTTGGTTTCGCGCACGTTTGGAAATTCAAAAGAAGACGTTTCTGACTTCGCCGGTGAATTCCTCCGAACTCTACAGGCAAATGGAATAGTCGGCTGTCTGAAACATTTTCCGGGGTTGGGAGCGTCGCAGGTTGATTCACACGAGGAATTGCCAGTAGTTGAAATAACGGAAGATGAGTTATTTTCAACAGACCTCTTTCCCTATCGCGAACTTCTTGAATCAACAAACGCACAGGCGATAATGGCCGCCCATGCGGCCTATCCGAACCATCCCTTGCAGGAAACAGATCAAAATGGCAAACTTTTACCGTCTTCATTGAGTTACAATTTTGTAACGACCCTGCTTCGCGGCGAACTTCAGTT
>CAZUEI010000416.1:0-2156 GCA_964618985.1 uncultured Chloracidobacterium sp. | reverse complement strand
TAATGCTAATAGCCCCGGGATCCTCGCGACTATCAGTGCCAATTTTCCAAACAGCTACCCGACCACAACGGAGCTTCGTGCACTGGTGCAAGGGGCATGCAATCAATACATAGCTGGCGGAGGCACGCTGCCCTGCAACTCGAATACCGGGTTTACTACGGGCAATGTCTCCAGTGCAGGTAATCCGCTTCGTTCGGTTGAAGCCGATCTGAAAATTCCCGAAAGCTACCAGTTCAATGCTGGTTTCGAACGCGAGCTCTTTAAAGGCTGGGTGTTTGAGGCAAATTATACGTGGAACAAAACTGTTCACCTCTGGCGTGATCTCAATTCGAATGCCGCCGTTCTTCCTCCGGGATATGCCGATTGGACAGCGTGGTTGGTGGACCATCCGTTCATTTTGTCTCCGACCCGAAGGTACACGTTTTTCCTTGGACCGACCAACGATACGAGTGGTCTTCATGACGGGTCGCAGACGGGCGGCACCTGTGGTGTAAACACCGCAAATTGCTTTGTAAACTTGCACACGACAAACTCCAGTTCAACGGCGCCGGCTGTCGCAGTCACAGGACAGAATAACAACGCCACGGGAGCTCCCATTGGAATTGCGACCGCTGCCATCGCACCATTCCGGCCAGATCAAACGGTTTCTGAAACCTCGCAGATCGGTTCGCGCGGGAACGCATTCTATCAAGGCTTGATCCTTGAACTTCGCAGCCGTTACCGAAAATTGGGCCATGGTTTAGGGGCATCATTCCGTATGGCCTACACGCTGTCGAAAACAATGGATGACGGGCTTAACAATACCGCTAATGCCGAAGTGAACGGTGATTTTAGTCGCGATTGGGCTAGAAGCCTACAGGATAGGCGGCACCGTTTTGCAATGACGGGAACGTTTGATACGCCATGGTGGTTTGGCAAATTACGACTTTCTCCCCGATTTCGTTATGGCACTTCTGCACCATTCAATCTTGGTGACGGAGGCTCGGACAGAAATCTGGACGACTTGGGTACCGATAGAGTAAATTTCAGCGGAAATGTTCAGGACATTATTTCGCGCGAGCCCAATTCGCCAATCCCTACGGCTTTGCTTGCTCAGTTCTCTCTTCAGCCGATCGGGGCGAGAAGCGGCAATTTGCCGAGAAATGCCGGTCACGGCCCGAGTTTTTACACCTTTGATCTAAGCGTCACGCGCGAATGGCGATTCCACGAAAGGTACAGGATCAGGCCGACAGTTCAATTCGACAACATTATGAATGCAGCCGTATTCAATTACGGTTCTGCGTTTATTGACCTCGCGGTGACTCCGGCCGCTCAGGCGAACTTCCTCGTCCCGACACGCACTTATCGCCAGCGGCAGATACGCCTCGGCATGAGATTTGATTTCTAACGTCGGATAAATTGTGTAAGCTTGAGAGGCCGCTTTCTATTGAAAGCGGCCTCTTTTTTCACACAAATCTAGGTGAGAATTTTGGTGACTAACCCTTCAGAATGTGCTAAATTAAAGTGTTGAACATTTTTGTTCATAGTAATTTTATGAACCAGGTTGTAGAAATAGGGACGTTGCCGGTCAGCGAGATAACGATCGAATCGGTCTTGCTTGACGCTGAGCTTTTTGTAAAATACAGCTCGCCGGAAAAGGCTTTTTCGCTGCTTCGCAGCTCGCTTGAACGTTCGCCCCGCTCGATCCCGCTGCGCGAAAAAATGCGGGATATTTGCGTTAGGCAAAAAAATCTTAGCGAGGCCGCAAAACAGTGCCTGGCCTTGGTGAGTCTATATATTGCCCGCGAGGATTTTGACCTAGCCTATGATCGTTTGCAGGAAGCTAAACTGCTCGATCCGCGAATCTCGGTCGCTCCCGGACTCGAAGCGATACGCCGTGCGCGAAGGCCGGATTTTGCAACCAATAGAGACCGCTCGCCGCAAAAGGTCCGCACCGATGTCACGTTCGCAGGCAACCTTGCATTTGTCAGCATTTTTGATGCGGTTCAGGTGATCGAGAGCGCGAAGATGACGGGTTTGCTCGTCATAAAATCGGATCTTCATCTTGCCAACGTGTCTTTCAACGAAGGGAAGATCGTCGATGCTGAGTGCAATGAGAAAAATGGAGCTACTGCTTTTCGCGACATTATCGAGATCAATCACGGTACGTTTGAATT
>CAZUEI010000415.1:0-2165 GCA_964618985.1 uncultured Chloracidobacterium sp. | reverse complement strand
CGCCTTCTTGGAATATAAACACCTCCTCCATGGCGTGCTTCCCACGGAACTAAACCAAGTCAACGCCCGTGACGATTTCGTTCTGCAGCGTTTCATCAAAGCTGCAATCGGCTGGATCAGGTACAAGCCGCTTTTGACATACATCACGCAACCCTCCAGTTACGAATCTGTTATTGCAGAAATGACCCGAAAACTTGATTCTTCAATTCCCAAACTCTGCAAATATTTTTCAACGCGGCAGTTCGAACAAATTGGGACGGATTTAGTGAAATACCATCGAAACGTCCGACGCCATTTCCGAACATTTCAGGCAACCCAAAGTGCGTGGGCAAAGGTTACAAAAGGTATTATGCCGATCGCTACTGGCATCTCATGCAGCATTTCTGAATTGTTGGTGCCGTAAGCCCCCCGTTCTACGAGCGTAACTCCGCTGGCAGAGGTCTGTGCATCATATTCTCAATTACCTGGCAAAAACGATCGAGTTCGCTCAATGTCGTGAAGATATTCGGCGTGATGCGGATACCCGAGAATTCATTGTGGACGATCGGTGTCGTGATGATTTTGTGTGTCGCGAGCAAATATTTAGTGATTTTTACTACGTCGCCACCTTCGACCGAAAAATTGCCGATCGCACAATACTGCTTAGGATCCAGTGAATTGTTGAACCTAATTCCCGGCGACTGTTTTAGTCGGTTCATCCAATACGTTGACAAGTATCTAAGGCGTTCTTCTTTCCGCTTTGGCCCTACAGACTCGTGAAAGAGCAGCGCCTCACCGATCGTAAGCCTGATCGCTGAGGAATGAGTGCCTATTTCTTCAAACTTGCGAATATCGGATTTCAGACTATCGTCAGAGGCCATCAATGGCCAGACGTTTTTGATGCAGGCTTTTTTAACATACAGTAATCCCGCACCTTTCGGCGTATAGAGCCATTTGTGCAGCGAGCTTCCAAAATAATCGAACTGCAAGTCGTCGCGCTTAAAGTCGAGCTGAGCAAACGAATGTGCTCCGTCAACGACGGTCTCGATTCCGCGTGACCTCGCCATATCACATATGTCTTTTACAGGCATTATCTGACCGGTAATATTGATCATGTGCGAAATAAGAATGAGACGAGTTTGCGGTGTTATTGCCGCCTCGATAGCGGAGACGATCTCGTCGGTCGATGAAGGGGCGAGCGGTATTTTTACCAACTTTAGGCGCGGCCCCTCGCGCATTTCACGTTGACGAAGAGCGGTCAACATTCGGGGATAATCCTGCGATGTCGAAATGACCTCATCGCCGGGCCTGATGTCGAGGCCAAACAACAATATCTGCAGGGACTCGGATGCGTTGCGGGTCACGGCAATTTCGTCACGATCGCAACCAAATAGGCCGGCGAGTCCTGCACGGACCGTTTCCGCATGGGGCTCAAGCATTTGCCACATGGTCGAAGAAGTGGACGCTTCTTGGTGTTTGTATCGAATATAGGCCTCCGATACCATTCTCGGACTCGGACTGGTCCACCCACTATTGAGGTTGAGATTCCCGCGCGAGATCGCGAATGCTTTGGATATTTCACGCCAGTAATCTTCGTCTTTCGCAGCCTCCAGCGGTGATAAATCCTGCACCGTCGATGCCGCATCCTTGATTCTCTGATAGAGCGACGCTATTGACGGCGACAAGAGCGTCATAAGTCCGAGCCCTTTACTTGCGGACGCCAACAGTCGGCCTCGGCTAAGTTTTAGAGGTTTGTTCATCTAGTGACACTTTAGCACTTCCATTTTGTTTCGTGTGGGTGATCTAGTAATATGATGAGACCGTTTTCGACATTACTATCGTCGGATTCGAAATTTAGTCGCGGGGAACTAAGCCTCAAACAAGATTTTGAAAAACAAATGTAAGACCCGAGCGACAACCCGATCTCGCGGTTAAGATCGCCGCATCCAATGTGGGTCAAGACGCTATACGTATACATTGTCCGGCGCGCCGAACGCGGCAAAGATATGACGATAAAATCAATAAAATGAACAGGTTGCGGCGTTCTAGAGGTTTGTGGTGCGGCGGTGGAACAGAAGCGGTTTGGAACACGTGGAACGCGTGGAACACCTAGAACGCCTAGAACACCTGGAACACCTGGAACACGTAGAACAGGTTCATACCCCCCACCTCATTTTTAGTTTACG
>CAZUEI010000414.1:0-2166 GCA_964618985.1 uncultured Chloracidobacterium sp. | reverse complement strand
CTGATCTTTATGTTATCCGAATTGCGCAAGTATAGATTGTCGCTTGTGCTTGCCCATCAGTATCTGACCCAGCTTGAGCCGAACATCCGGGATGCGATCTTGGGTAACGTCGGGACGACGATTGTCTTTAGGATCGGTGCCATTGATGCCGAGACTATAGCCATGGAATTCGCTCCCGAGTTTAAGATCACGGATTTTACAAACCTGCCGAACTATCACATCTATCTGAAAATGATGATCGACGGCAAGATTTCCCGCCCCTTTAGCGCCATGACGCTGCCCCCGGCCTAAAGTTCAACGATTGTTCACGCGTGGATTTGTTTGTCTTTTCTCGAAGAGTTGGTTGGGTTACTCGCCTTTCCCACCCAACCCTTCGGGAATCTGCAAACAAAATATATTTCGAACAGGAGGAAAAAATGTTATGGCACAAACAGTCATTTGTCCTATATGCAAGAAGGAACTTGAGGGTGTGATCGAGGTGATCCGCAAGTCACCCGGAAGGATAGCTGTGGCTCTCTTTCGTGAGACTTCGGATTGCAACTGGACCCAATGCAAAAGCTGTAAAACGATTCTCTGCAAAGTGTGTTCCGTCGGTACTTCCGGCCTTTGCTGCGAAAGAGCATCGGGTGGAAATCACCAGGACGCCTTACAGGAAAAAAGCGTATCGCTCGAAGCCGCTCAGGAGCCCGTTGAAGCGGCTGCTTGAGCCCTTCGGTCTTTTCCCGATGAGTTGGAGGGCCCCCCAAGGCCCTTCCTACCCAAGCCTTCCGCGAATCTAAAAACAAAACCAATACAAATCAGTGGAGGTGCTTTTATGGCAGATGTCTCCAATTGCCGCGTGTGCAAGAAGAATCTCGTCGGTGATGTTGGGAACATTCTTATAACCGTAGGCAGCTTTGTTTATCTCGTATCGCGGGACACCAATCACTGCAACTGGAGGCGATGCAAGGGATGCAAAGACGTTCTTTGCAAAACCTGCTACACCGAGCAGTACACGTATTGCTGTGATGAGGACCGGATAGTCTGTCGCGAACGCGCACAGGTAATGGCCGATCGGGAATTCAAGAAAACGCAAGTAAACAGTCTGTCGCCCGATACCTTATTGGAGTCCGGCGGCGCCAATCAAAATCAAAACAAAAATCAGTAGGAGGAAGATATGTCAGATTTTAAGATCGTCTATTTGATCATTGAGCGCGGTCTCGAACCGAACCGCCAGACTTTTTGGCGTTCGGCAGGAGTTGCATTCATCTGTCGCGACGGCAGTATCAATGTGAAGCTCGATATTCACCCAGGGCTCACTTTTAACATTCGCGACCCAAAATCGATCGGTGAACGGGACGAGGTAGCTCACTTCGTCGAGCCGGTTCCGGTACAGGGTGTGAATGATGACATCCCGTTTTAGCGGAAAAGGAGGAAATATGGGCTACTACACTTGCTTTACACTCGAGATCAAAACCGCAGATAACCTTGGGGCCCATCCGGATGATATGGCCATCATCGCAAAGCTTCGCGAGACCAATGAAATGGCCGCATATGCGCTGGATGAGACAGGCTATTCCCATAACGACGCCAAGTGGTACGACCACGAGGAACAGTTGAGGGAATTCTCACGGTTATATCCGGATGCACTCTTTGTTCTTTACGGAGATGGAGAGGGTTCTGATGATTTCTGGTACGAGTATTTCAAAAACGGAAAGATGCAAAGTGCACCCGTCCGATTGGAGTACGACGAGTTCGATGAGTCAAAGCTCGAATAAAAATCGGAGACCTTTCATTTCAAAGTTTTTTCACCCTTGACGGCGGCACATGAGCCGGTAACGGGGTGCTAAAAACTTATGACACAGAGAATCCAATACTTTCTTTTACCGGTTTATGGAAACCGGAACAATAAATGTTTAAGACTTGTCGAGGAAGTAACAGGCGAAGACCTTCCTTCAACTGCCGATGATATTTGGGAGTTATTCTCAAAGATAACCGGTCAAACTCGTCTTACAACGCACTTCTACTGTAGGACCGATCTTTCACAGAATCATCACTCGCTGCCTGGCAAACCGCCAGATTCAACCGCCTATGAACCCGTATGCGGTTGGCATGACATAGATATTTTCAGCGTCAGCTATAACGACATCGAGATTCTTATCGATCGGCAGATCGACGGCGAAATCG
>CAZUEI010000413.1:0-2167 GCA_964618985.1 uncultured Chloracidobacterium sp. | reverse complement strand
GATTTGTCGGGGTTTTATTCTGGGCGAGCACACAGGTGGACAAGACGGCTAACTCGCTTCTCAATATCGACAAATGGGCATCGCCGACTCCGTCAGGAACGAAGTCTTCGACAACGACAACGACGAGCACATCCGGCCGCACTGACGTCACGACGGTAGATCTCAATATGTTCGTTCAGAAATTCTCGATCTACGGCACGACCGAGATGAGCGGCGACGAACTTACGATGGGGTCGATAAGCAAAGACTATTATTATGTGCTGGTCGCGCCCGACAAGGACTCAGATGATGAGCCGATAGATAAATACAAAACTGACGACGCAGACGTGAGCGTGACGGTGCGTAATTTTGCCAACGCTGATTCGCGGTTTGGTTACGGCCTGGTGTTTCACAGCAATCCTCAGCCGCTGCAGCAGGGTTATGCTTTTCTGATCGACACAAAACGCAAGAAATTTCGGGTCGTTCATCACGAGCCTCAAGAGGAGAATGTGGTAGTCAAGTGGACAGCTTCGCCAGTGATCAAGGGCGGCAGCGAGGAGAATACGCTCGAGGTCCGCGATATGTCCGACAAGATCGAGCTTTATATCAACGGAACGATGGTCACGTCGATTACGAACACCTATGGATATGCGGGCGGTGTTGTCGGTCTCTATTCCGGCGACGGTGTGAAGGTAGCGTTCAAGGACCTTGAGATCAGGCGGTAAGCGTACATTTATGAAACTATGTCCCCGCTGCCGACTGACCTATGACGACGACCAGCTTAACTTTTGTCTCGATGACGGCGAACTGTTGACGGCGTTTGGGCAACAGCCTCCTCGTTATTCGGATCAGCCGCCGCCGACACTGATACTCGATCAATCGCGGGCTACTAATCCTACCGGATGGCCTGCTTCGCCGACTGCGTCACCCATTGCCCAGTGGCAGTCGGCCAACGCTCCGACCCCTCAATTTGGACAGTACTTGATGCCGTTCTCGCCAAATCAAACGCTGGCAGGAGTGTCGCTCGGTTTGGGTGTTACAAGCCTTGTTATCGGCTGGTGCTGTTCGTCGGGACTCATGCTCGGGCCGGCGGCGCTCGTTACAGGATTCATCGCTCTCTCACAAATAAAAAAGGACCCGACAAAATACGGCGGACGAGGATTTGCGATCGGGGGCATCGTGACCGGCACGGTGTTTCTGTGCATTTATATATTGATAATGATCATCTATGGACTGGCGGTCATCGGCGGAGGATTGATCGACTGATGCGCGTTACTCTGCATGTTGTGGCGGGCCCGCAAACAGGCCGCGATTTCTGCTTTGATGAGCACGATACGTTTATGATCGGGCGGAGCGAGGACGCAGTTTTCTGCCTGCCGCATGACCGTTATTTTTCGCGCCATCACTGCCTGATCGAGATCGCTCCGCCGCGCGCATTTCTGCGTGACCTCGGCTCTACGAACGGCACTTATGTCAACGACATGCGCGTTGAGACTGCCCATCTGAAAAGCGGCGACAGGATACAGGGCGGCGAGACGGTGCTGGAGGTCGAGGTCTCAACCGGCGTCGAGGCTTTAGACGAATCGCAAGGGAAGTTTATCGATTCACTCGTCTCGATGGTCAACGTCAAGTGTCTTAATTGCAGCTCGCCGGCGGCTTTCGAGGCTTCGCACGCTGAGGCAAAGCTTTCGTACATTTGCGACGATTGCCGCGAAGAGTTGAAGAAGAATCCGCAGCAGATCCCGAATTATCAAACCATCCGCGTGATCGGCCAGGGCGGGATGGGCAGCGTTACGCTTGCCCGTTCGGAGATCGATGGCCAAGCTGTCGCGATCAAGACGCTGCTGCCGGAAGTCGCGGTCAGCGAGCAGGCGTTGAAACGTTTTCTGCGAGAGATCGAGGTTGCATCATCGCTCCAGCATCCAAATATTGTCAGATATATCGAGCACGGCAAGCACAACGGCATCGTCTATCTTGTCACCGAATTTGTCGCCGGCACAGACGCCTCGCGTCTGGCGCGAAATCGCGGCGGCAAACTCGAATACAGGGAAGTGGTGAGGATAATCGAACAGACGCTCGCCGCACTCGATTTTGCGCACGAGCTCGGCTTCGTCCATCGCGACATCAAGGAACAAAATATTTTGATCCAGGGCGAGTATCCAAACAGCGTCGCCAAACTCACCGATTT
>CAZUEI010000412.1:0-2176 GCA_964618985.1 uncultured Chloracidobacterium sp. | reverse complement strand
TATCCGATTCAAAAAAGGTAGGTCTTCGCGGAGCAGTCAAATCGATTCAGGAAACGAAAGAATATTTGGACGGAACGGGTTCGACTCACGAAATCATTTCAACCGAAAACACGGAATTCGATCCGAGCGGAAACCTTGTTAAGATCATTTCTTTTGACTATCACGGAAATCCACGGTCCGTCACTGTGTATGGGGTCATAGATGGCAAACGAGTGTCCAAAGCGGGTAACTCCATCTTTTACGAATACGATCCGCCACCGATGATGATGCCGCCCGGATCGGCACCAAAAGAGGCGGAAAAACCAAGAGACCTTCGATATACATCGAGTTATCAAGATAAATATGATGACCAAGGCCGCATTTCAGAGCATTTTACATATAACAATAGGTCCGAGCTAACCAGCAGATTGGCCTACCGTTATGAGGGTAAAAAGGTCTATCGAAGTACCTTTGACAAAGATGGAAAAGAGAATTGGAAGATTCAGGAAGTGTATGACGAAAGTGGCAACATAATCGAACTAACCAACTTCGCGACAAGTACTTATTATCCCGAGAACGCAGTATTTGCTTATAAATATTTATCCTTTGACGTGAAAGGCAATTGGACCAAACGGGAAGTCAAAGGCGTGACGCCAAAGTATAATGGCGGAACGAATCCTGTTCACACCATCGAATATCGCACAATCACATACTTTTGAATAGAAAGTTTATTTGGAACATTAATGACCTACCAAATAACTTTTGAGGAAAAGCCGTCGGCAGAGGACCGTGCGATCATCGGCAAGGGCATCGACCGGGACGCGCGAAGGAAACTACCTTGTGATGTAGTTCCTATGTATCCACGCTCCGTTTTGCTTTTTGTCGCGGGTTTCGAGGAATACGGTCTTCTTACTTTCGCGGGTGATCATCGTTATGCGGTCCGTGACCTGCCGTTCGAGCACTTGTGTGCCGGATTCAGCTTCCGAAAAGAACGTTTGCAGATCATCGGTAGTAACAGAGCCGCCCGCTCCTCTTTTATAGGATTCGGAGATAGCTTCGATGGCGCTCGCTTTTAACAGGCGTGGCCAGAGCTTTTTGAATAAGGCACTCGATGTGTAAACGTCCGCACTATTGAGTTCGCCACCCACTACAAAGACAAATCCGACGACATCGCTCTTGCCGTCAACAATGGAGCCCAAAGCATTGATGTAAGCATCGGCGCTGGCCCGCACCTTTGGATTCTCAAGCGATAGCTGAAGGCTGGACCGCGAAAGGTTTGATCTGGTTTCGACATTTATACTTGAATTTAATTTCGTCTGCTGCTCATCAACCCTTTCCCAAACCTCCGCTTGCGATTTGCTATGTTTGGCGGCCATTTTCAGACCCTTCGACGCAATTGCGTCCCTCGACACACTAAATTCGGCTGACGATTCCTCACCTCGTGTTGTCCAGCGGCCGTGTTCGACGCAAAAAGCATCGATCGGCATCCTGCCGGAGCGAGCCGGAACAATAAGATCGACGGTGAGGACGCGGTCCTGCTTGCCGCCTTTCACGATGTCACCCGCCTGCACATAAACCTCTTCGGTTTTCGATACATTCTCGATCTCAAGCTCATTTACTTCGCTTGTTTCATGCACGACAACCAATTTTCGCTCGAGTGCCTCTTCAAGCGTGAGCGGAGTCTTACCTGTGAACGTATCGTCGCCATGTACCAGGAACACCGTCAGATTTTCATGTGTGTAAGGCCCCGAAACTTTGTTGTTACCGGCGGGGAGATCTTGTATCGTTACCGGCGGTATTGTCGGTGATTCGGACCAGAAGAACCTTACAGCCAGAATTCCGGTGACCAATGACACTATTCCGAATAAACTTGCAAGAAATTCCCGTTTGTTCATGACACACTCCCTGAGCACCACCCACGGCGCAGATTAGAATTTATGACCTATGCTAAGAACGCCGAATCAGTCATTCCTTGCATGAATAAATCCTGCTAAAGGAACTCTGTTCTCTTAGACACTTTTGGAGCCGAAAAGTTCCATTGATTTACGTTGAATGCCTCACGATTTTCCAAGCAGGAGATCGACAACGCTCTCTCACTGGGCGTAAGATGGCGGTATCTTAAAACCAAAGATAAAATTATTTTGGATATTATGGGCGGCCGGGATGCTGGGCGTCGCGTCGTTCCTGTTTGTCGATA
>CAZUEI010000411.1:0-2177 GCA_964618985.1 uncultured Chloracidobacterium sp. | reverse complement strand
GTCTTTGGCAAGAAGGTCCGCGGCAACGTCGAGGAACTCGAACTCGAACCGGCGACAACCTCGGCACAAAAACTCCGCGATACGCTCGCCTCCGCCGCATCCGGCGAATGAGAATTTAGCCACGAATTACACGAATATCACGAATTGTTCTATTCTTTGATTAGTGTAATTCGTGCCATTCGTGGTTAACGCATAATGAAGCGAAGCCGGGTCATTTTTGTTTTTGGAGGACTGTTTGCCGTTCTGATCGTCATAGTTCTGATGGCGACGCTGGCGCCGGAATATTTCCGCCTGCAGGCTCCGGGTTCCGTTCAAAATGCCGGCGACGAACGGTTCTTTCTCGCAAAGATCTTCGAAGATTCCTCGCCCAACGCGGCAATGTTCATCGGAACTCTCGAGATCATCCAACGCCTGCTGTTAGCCGTTCTGCTCTCGGCGATCCTCGCTTTCCGCCCGCGGCAAAACGTCCCGCTTTTTCGCCGCAGCCTGTTCGTCTCGCAAACGCAGATACTGCTCGCGGTCGTCGCCGCCGCCTTGATGATGATCGTCGGCGACAATACGGCGCGCGCATTTGCGATCTTTGCGGCGGTCTCGATCGTCAGATTCCGCACAAACATCAACGACCCAAAAGAGATCACGGTCCTTCTAATCAGCCTCTCGCTCGGACTCGCGTCGGGCGTCGGACGCTGGGACCTCGGAATTGCGCTTTGCCTTTTTTCACTTGCTCTGTTGTGGATCCTCGAATTAAAAGAGCCCGAGCAAGCCTTCCGTTCCATGGAACTCACGGTTAAGACACGTGATCCCGACCGAACACAGCAAATACTGATAAAGATATTCGAACGTATGAAGATCGACGCCGAAGTGCGCGAGATCGAGCCGCCCGATGAGAAAAAACAGATCGGCTCGATCACATACTACATGAATCTGCGGATCAACCTGACCACCGACAAACTCAGCGACCGCATCCTCAGTGCCGACGACGAAAATATCGAAGGCATCCAATGGTCAAAATCCAAGATCGCATCAGACATCTTCAAATAGGAATTTTTTTGCCACAGATGAACACGGATAAAAACAGATAAGAAAAGTTATTCATTATTCCTATCTGTGTTCATCTGTGTTTATCTGTGGATAATTTTTCTTTCCCTCTGTGCTCTCTGGGTTCTCTGTGGCAAAATCCTTCTGTGACTGACGAAAAGAAACACTTCCCCCCGATCGCCTTTGTCCTCATCGCGGTCACCATCTGGAGCACCGGCGGCCTTTTCATCAAGCTCACGTCGCTCGACGCCTATCAAGTCACTTTCTTTCGTTCGCTGCTGGCTGCGATCACGGTCCTGCTCATCACCAGAAAGAACGGCCTGAGGATCAACGGTTTTGGCATCATTGCGTCGATCATCTATGCGACGCTGCTGTTCCTTTTTGTGTGGGCGACAAAGCACGGTACCGCCGCCAACGCGATCTTTCTGCAATACACGGCGCCGATCTATATCCTGATTCTTGCCCCGTTCATCATCGGGGAAAAATTCCACCTCAAAGACCTGATAACCGTCGTCTTCTGCATCGGCGGTATGAGCCTTTTCTTCGTCGGCAAACTCGACGTTACGGCCTACCAGGCCAACATCGCCGCCCTCGGCTCCGGCATCTTCCTCGGCCTCTACATAATGCTCCTGCGGCATCCGAAAGCCGTCGGAATGAACTCGACGATCACCGTCATTTACGGCAACTTCTTTCTCGCACTCGTAACCGCTCCGTCCGGCATCGCCGCATTGCCGACAATGACCGCTCTTGACTGGTTCGCCGTCAGCTTCCTCGGCATCGTCCAGATCGGTATCGCCTACATATTATTTATAAAAGGAGTCACCGGCGGCACACGCCCGCTCGATGCCAGCATCATCGGCTTCATCGAACCGCTGCTAAATCCCGTCTGGGTATTCCTATTCGTCGGAGAGCAGCCATCCAACTGGGCGCTCCTCGGCGGCGCTATAATCATCGCAACCGTCGCCGCCCACACGCTTGCTCAATACCGAAGTCAGAACCGGGAGCGATAGTTACGAGGGAATGTTTGCACAAGTCAGAACACCGCCCGAAGCTACCTTGGCCCTTTTCCTAAATTTTCGCAAGTCACACGTAATGTAAAATCTTTTACCTGAACTCATTTTTTGTTAGGTCTAAAGGAT
>CAZUEI010000410.1:0-2178 GCA_964618985.1 uncultured Chloracidobacterium sp. | reverse complement strand
TCTTCTAGCGATAAGTACCTCCTAAAGTGATTGACCGTCTCAGAGACTACGCGACTGTTTTTGCTGCGTTATCATCTCTTTGAACTTTTCCAATGACATCGCGCCGATGTCACCCTGTTTTCTCTCGCGAACAGCGACCTGCCCGCTTTCCAATTCCTGATCACCAAGGATCAACATATACGGGATCTTTTGCATCTGTGCATCGCGTATCTTGGCACCGATTTTATCAGATATCGTATTCGATTCCACCCGAAAACCTGAGTTTCTGAGCTCGGCGGCAATCTTATCCGCATACTCATTGATGCGGTCGGTAATTGGCAAAACCGCAACCTGAACCGGTGCGAGCCATAGCGGAAAAGCACCTGCGTAATGCTCGATCAGAACGCCAAAAAAGCGTTCGATCGATCCGAACAACGCCCTATGAATCATGAACGGCCGATGTTTTTGATTATCATCGCCCGTGTATTCAAGCTCAAATCTCTCCGGCAGATTGAAATCAAGCTGGATAGTGCCAAGCTGCCAGACGCGACCGATGGCGTCCTCGATCTTGATGTCGATCTTTGGCCCGTAAAACGCGGCCTCGCCCTCGATGCGCTCGTATGATATCTCCCGTTCTTTCAACGCGCTCGCAAGTTGATCCTCGGCCGCGATCCAGTCTTCATCCGAGCCGAGGTAACCTTTGTTCTCGGTGCCGCCGCGAACCGACAGCTCGAATTTCACTTTCTCAAATCCGTAAGTCTCAAAGACCTTGATCGCAAAATCCAGACAATCCGCAACCTCTGCATGAACCTGATCTGGCCGCACGAAAAGATGGGCGTCATCGACAGAAAATCCACGCACACGCATCAGACCGTGGAGAGTTCCGGAAAGCTCGGCACGATATACCGTTCCCATTTCTGAATACCGCTGCGGTAGATCGCGATATGATTTTGGCGAAGCCTTATAAATCCCGATGTGAAACGGACAGTTCATTGGCTTGAGCCGGTATTCCTCTTCCTCGATGCTCGTTGGTGCGTACATCGAATCGGAATAGTTACCTTCGTGTCCACTCGTCACCCAGAGATTGCGTTTGGCGATGTGCGGTGTGAATACAAAACTGTAACCGCGTTGCTCAAGTTCTTCACGTAAAAGCCGCTCCATCTCCATGCGGACAATGCCACCCTTCGGATGCCATAGGATCAAGCCTTGTCCGTAATTGTCGTCGATCGAGAACAAGTCGAGTTCACGGCCAAGTTTGCGATGATCGCGTTTCTCGGCTTCTTCACGCTGTTTGAGCCATGCGTCGAGCTCGAGCTGAGTCGCAAAGGCTGTTCCATAAACGCGCTGCATTTGCTCGCGTTCGGCGTCGCCTTTCCAATAAGCGCCTGACAACGCAAGGAGCTTGAATGCCTGCAATTTGCCCGTATGCGGAACGTGCGGGCCGAGACAAAAATCGATGAACGGCGAACTGTCTATGTAATAGAGGCTAGCGGTGTCCGAAACCTTTTCGTCGATCAACTCACACTTGAGCGGTTCTTCGCGGCCTTTGAAAATGTCAAGAATCTTTGCTTTTTCGACGATCTCACGGCGATAAACCAGATTTTGCTTGGCCATCGCCTTCATCCTTTTTTCAATAACGGGCAGATCTTCTTCAGTAAGATTTCGCGGAGCGATAACATCGTAATAAAAGCCGTAACGCGGGTCTTCCATCAACGCCGGGCCGACGCCGAGCTTGGTTCCGGGAAACAGATCAAGGATCGCCGCGGCGAGCAAATGTGCAGTCGAATGGCGGATCAATTCAAGGCCGTCCGGCGAATCGGCGGTCACAGGTTCGATCGAAAGAACTTCGTCGGTCGCGGCCAACTCGCGATTCAGATCGACTTCCTCGCCGTTAACTTTCGCGGCAAGTGCCTTTTTCAAAGCATCGCGGTCAAATGCCTTTATCGCATCCGCAACAGTTGCAGGCGCAGGTATAGACCGCTCGTTTCCACCATATTTTACGTTCAGTTCACTCATATCACTGTTGATCCCAAGTGCAGAAGCCCGCACGTTAGTAAGGGCGTAACATCCAACTTGCGTGTATCGCCCTTGCTTACGCGCAGGCTCCTGCAAATTCGCCACTTTAACTAAATCAAATGATCAACAACTTCCTACTACTAATTAAGATCAGATCCGATAAGAGCGACTTTGCTTTGCAGA
>CAZUEI010000409.1:0-2192 GCA_964618985.1 uncultured Chloracidobacterium sp. | reverse complement strand
GGTATCGACTTCGGCCAGAGTTTCGTTGGCTTCATAGCTGTCGCCTTCGTTTTTGACCCAACGCGAGATCTGCCCTTCTTCCATCGTGGGCGAGAGTTTTGGCATTAAGAATTTTTCAGCCATAAAATTAAAGTTTCCGATTTGCCGCGATCATCCGCAAACGTTCTTCCCGCGTCTTCTTGCGTTCGTTATAACCGCGTGTCCCGTAAGGCTCAAGTTTTTCAAGCCACAGGTCTTCTAAACATTCAAGATCGGCGGCGTAATCGTAATTCTGATCGTTCCGCGGCAAGACATCTTCCAATATCTCAAATTCAAAATCCAATGAGCCTTGCTGATTCCAATCCGCTTGAAGCGACGTGCTCGGGTGCACACCGGCGTTCAACTGAAACTCATGCCGGTTGATCTTACCGGGCACATTCAAACTCGAATCGACAAAGACCTTGTCATTGGTCTTATTCCTTACCTGGAACACACCCATCGGCCTATGAGAAAGCTTGTATTCGCGCTTTGCGTCAGCCTTATCCATTACAAATAACAAACTTCCTTCACCGCTGCGACGATCTTTGCCACATCCGGCAAAGCCAACGCCTCAAGATTTTTTGCATAAGGCATTGGAGCCTCGGCGGTCGAAATGCGTTTTACCGGAGCGTCGAGATAATCGAATGCGTGATCCATTATCTGATATGTGATCTCGGCTCCGACGCTGGCGAATGAGTGTGATTCTTCAGCAATGACAAGCCTGTTCGTCTTCTTAACAGAATTTATGATCGTGTCGATATCGAGCGGCTTGATCGTTCGTGGATCAATGACCTCAACCGAGACGTCAAATTCATTCTGGATCTGCTCAGCCGCCTGCATTGCAAGCGGAACGGTCATCGAACGTGCAACGATCGTGCAGTCTTTTCCTTCACGCTTTACATCGGCGACACCAAGCGGGATAGTAAAATCATCATCCTCGGGCACTTCACTTTTCAATCCATACATTCGCTCTTGTTCAAGAAAGACGATCGGATTGTCGTCGCGGATGGCTGATTTTAACAACCCCTTTGCATCGGCGGCCGTCGAGGGCATCACCACTTTCAAACCGGGAAAATTAGCATAAAAAGCTTCAAGCGCCTGCGAGTGCTGTGACGAGACCTGATACGCCGAGCCGTTTGGCCCACGAAAAACGATCGGGACCTTGAATTGTCCGCCGGACATATAGAGCATTTTCGCGGCGTGATTGATGATCTGATCGGACGCGAGGATCGAGAAGTTCCACGTCATAAACTCGATCACGGGCCTGAGACCCGCCATCGCCGCTCCGACGCCAACCGCCGCAAAGCCAAGTTCCGTAATAGGCGTATCGACAACACGCTTATCGCCAAACTCACTCCAAAGCCCGCGCGTGACTTTATAAGCGCCGTCGTATTCAGCGACTTCTTCGCCCATGACGAAGACGTTTTCGTCTCTCAATATTTCTTCGCGTAATGCCTGATTCAAAGCGTCGCGGATCGTTAACAAAGCCATATTTGTTATGCGTAAACGTTGGTCATTAGTTCGGATTCATCAGGGAAAGGGCTTTCGTCGGCAAATTTCACGGCCCGTTCTACAGCCTCTAGCGCTTCCTGCTCGACCTTTTCAAAATCTTTATCATCAAAAACTTTGGCTTCCTTCAGGCTGTCCTTGAAAAGCACGATCGGGTCGCGTTCCTGATATTTTGCGATCTCCGCGCGGGTTCGATAATTGCCTGGATCAGACATCGAGTGCCCCATAAAGCGGTACGCGCGGATCTCAAGCAGCGTTGGCTCGCTCATGTTACGAGCGCGTTCGATGGCACGCAAAGTTGCCTCGCGAACGGCCATTACATCCATGCCGTCGACAAATTCGTTTGCCATTTCGAAAGCCTCGGCCTTCTTAGCAATGCTGCTCGCACTCATCGCCCGCTCTTGCGACGTGCCCATGCCGTATTGGTTGTTTTCGCAGATATATATGCAGGGAAGTTTCCACAACTGAGCCATGTTGAGAGACTCGTGAAAGATGCCCTGATTGACGGCCGCTTCTCCAAAGAAACACAGCACGACTTGACCCGAATTCTTATATTTCGCGGCATACGCCATCCCGGTTCCGACACCGATCTGGCCGCCGACGATGCCGTGGCCGCCGTAAAATTCGAGTTCCTTTGAGAACATATGCATCGAGCCGCCCTTGCC
>CAZUEI010000408.1:0-2199 GCA_964618985.1 uncultured Chloracidobacterium sp. | reverse complement strand
ATCTGATCGTGTTAAAAACGACCGACTCCGGTTTTGTCGGCTTTATTAAAGATGCTTACACAACATTGCCCGAAACCACCGACCGCATTTTCTCGACTGCGATAAAAGCAACGTGGCGGTATTCGAATGCCGATGAAGCGACCGACACTGTTTTTCAAAACATCAGGCAAACGATATTAAAGGTGTTTGCAGATCACGACAGCCTTTCCGTCCAGCACACGCTCTACGCAATGGGCGAAGCGATCCTAGATCAATTTTCCGCCGTCGAAGAGATCGCATTTTCTCTGCCGAATATCCATTGCTTGCCGATCGATATGACAAAGTTTGGACAAGTGAATGACAATCGCATCTTTGTTCCGACAGACGAGCCGCACGGCCTGATCGAGGCTCGACTCACAAGATAAATGAACACATCTCTTTCCACCGAATCATTAGAAAAGATCACCGCTCGACTTCGTTCGTCGATGTCAGGTTTCGCTAAACAATATCCTGGCGAATCGGGCCGCCGTCAGCCGGTGCATACGGTTTATGGCGGAGCGCATTTGTTTAAGTCGGACACGACAGTAAAACTCGGACAACTTGCCGTTCGCTCGTTCGAGGCTTTTGCACCTGACGCCGCTACTTTTGCGAAAGCTCTCGATCTTCCGCCGAAGCTGGCTGACACTATCCATCAGCGTGTCGGCGAAAAGATCGCCCGCGAAGCGGTCGAAGATTTCCGCATTGACTTTGAGGACGGATACGGAACGCGGCCCGATGCCGAAGAAGACGGACACACGGTTGCCGCCGCTGAGGAAGTCGCAAAAGGCATGGCTGACGGGACACTTTCGCCATTCATTGGCATCCGCATAAAAACGTTTTCCGAGGAGTTAATGTCGCGCAGCATCCGCACGCTCGATCTGTTCCTGACGACGCTCGTTGCCAAGTCCGGCGGTAAATTGCCAAATAATTTCGTCGTCACACTGCCAAAGATCGTGACGCCCGAACAGGTCGGCGTCCTTGTCGATATCTTTGACGAGATCGAACCTGAGCTCGGCCTCGCCGCAGGCTCTCTAAAGATGGAGATGATGATCGAGACGACTCAATCGATCATCGCGTCGAACGGCGAGATCGGTATGCCCAAAATGCTCGAAGCCGCTCGCGGCCGCTGCACCGCGGCGCATTTCGGAGTTTACGATTACACGGCAAGCTGCTCGATAACCGCCGCGTACCAAGGCATGCTGCATCCGGCGTGCGATTTTGCGCGGAGCATGATGCAGGTCGCTTTTGGCGGCACAGGCGTGTGGCTTTCGGACGGCGCGACAAACATTATGCCCGTTGCGCCGCATCGCGGCAAAGATCTAACAGCCGAACAGATCGCCGAAAACAACGACGTCGTCCACCGCGCTTGGAAGCTGCATTACGATCAATGCCGTCATTCGCTGGAGAATGCTTTTTATCAAGGCTGGGACCTTCATCCCGGACAACTGCCGACGCGATATGCCGCCGTGTTTACATTCTTCCTCGAAGGCCTCGATGCTGCCTCCGAACGCCTGCGAAACTTTGTCGAAAAAGCCGCACAGGCGACTCTTGTCGGCGATGTTTTTGATGACGCGGCGACCGGACAGGGACTGTTGAATTATTTCCTGCGGGCGATCAACTGCGGCGCCGTTACCGAGCAGGAAACGATCAACATGACAAGCATCACGCACGACGAGCTTCGTTCGGCTTCGTTCGTGAAAATTCTCAAAAATCGACAGGGATAGGCTCGTATGCGGAAGCCCGCACGTAAGTAAGGGCGGAACACTCAACGTTGAATCTACCGCCCTCAGTATCTGAAACTATCAACTATCAATTATCAACTATCAATTGATCTCGACCTGTCCGTCGCTCACCATCACGTCCGGCTCGCCCTCGTTGAATATCAAATTCTCAGATTTCAAATATGAAATTGATCCAACACCGCCGACAGCCGAAAATCTGAGATTCAGAAGAACGCCATCCTCATCAATCGGATACGCGCCATAAACCACAACCCGTAACAGTCCCGGTTCATACGGATTCACCACTACTGACAAGCCACGGCTGATAGTTCCCGTTACATCGACCGGGTTGGCAAGCGGTTGTATCACCGACGGATCATACCTGAGATCGAACTCATATGAAATAACTCCCTTATCCGCCACGCCCTGAACATTGACCGGGATTACGATCTCTTTATCC
>CAZUEI010000407.1:0-2211 GCA_964618985.1 uncultured Chloracidobacterium sp. | reverse complement strand
CAGACTGGCCGGTATAATACGTCTGGCAAGACTCGGGAACTTCCGAATAATTATCGGCATAACGGCCATAAACATCTTTTGTTGAGGCGAAAATAAAAACGGCGTTTTCCCTCATCTCACGCAGAAGGTTGACAGTGCCTTCGACATTGGTGAGAAAGACCTGCTCGGCGTTCTCGGGCGCTTTATCAAGGAGTGCAGCAAGATGGATCACGACATCATAATCCCGCACCATCGCCGCATTTTGCTTATTCAGAATGTCGAGATTCGACCGCCTCGACAGATCGTCGGCATTCAAAGATCGCCGGACATGCGTGCCCAAAAAACCGCTGCCGCCGGTGACGAGTATCTTCATATCAATATATTCAAGCCAATAAGAATTTAACGCAATGGAGCCAAGACGCGAAGACGCAAAGGAAGAATTAATATGAGCGAAAACCTGAATTGATCTTTCTTTGCGTCTTTGCTCCTTTGTGACTTTGCGTTAAAAATTTATTTTAGATTGTAAAATCTGATAGAATTTTAACAGCGAACATCTAATTGGAAAGTCCGCTTCTCCTGCTTGCTCCACCAAAAATGTCCGATCCAAATACAATAAAGAACCCAAGATCAAAGATGCCGCCTGAAGGCTGGGGGAAAGGACGACGTGGTTCATCATATCAAGCTCCGCCGCGATCCCGTTTTCGGCGATTCTTAAGGTTGATCTTTAACGTTTGGACATTCTCGGCAACGCTGCTCGTCGCTCTCGGCGTTTTTTTGGTGCTTTTGTATTTCTGGTTCGAGTTTTCTGCGCGCATTGACCAGAAGCTGCTTAGCGGTGAGGTCTTTACGCCTTCGGCAGGTATTTATTCTGCTCCGAAAATACTGAAGACTGGCGAGGGGTTGACGATTTCCGGATTAACAGATTATCTGAAATCCGCCGGTTACATAGAGCGAAATAACCAAGCCGACGCTTCGCGCAGCCGCTATGTGGTTGAAAAGGACACAGTCGGAATCGAGCCGGGATTGACAGGTGTTATTGACGGCAAGAAAGTCTTTCCGTCGCTGACCGTTAAATTCAGCAAAGACCAGAAGTCGGTTGCGGCGATTGGCGACAGAGACAACGGTACACAGATCAATGAAGCAAAACTTGAACCGAAGATCCTCAGCTCGATAGCCGCCGAAGGCGACGGGCGAAGGAAGACCGTCAAATTCAACGACCTGCCGCAGCATCTCGTAAAGGCGATAACGAATACTGAGGACAGGGCATTCTTTGAACATTACGGCGTTAATTTTCGCGGCATCGCTCGTGCGTTGTGGCGGCGTTACGAAGGCGACGACGGCTCGCCGTTGGCAAATCAGGGCGGCTCGTCTATCACCCAACAGCTTGTTAAAAATCTGTTGCTCACACGCCAGCAAACCATCGAGCGAAAGGTGACAGAGGCTTACATGTCGCTCATTCTCGAAACTCGTTTGTCGAAGCAGGAGATATTCACGCTCTATGCGAATCAGATCTATCTCGGCCAGCAGTCGGGCGTTTCGATCTACGGTGTTGGCGAAGCGGCGAATGCATATTTTGGTAAAGACGTGTCGCAGTTGACACTGCCTGAGTCGGCGTTCATCGCGGGCATCATCCGTAGCCCTAACCGTTACAATCCTTACAAGGATTTGTCGAAGGTTACAGAGCGGCGCAATCAAGTGCTTGAGTCGATGGCACAGGCGGGCGAGATCTCGACCGACAGACTCCCCGAATACCGCAGCGAGCCGATACATCTGAAACAAGTTTCCAATACAAAAGACCTGCAGGGAATGCCGTATTTCTCTCAGTATGCGACGGAAGAATTGCCAAAGCTGGTCAGCGACCCAGAGGCATTGCAGCACCTTCGGGTTTACACTTCTATTGACCCCGACCTTCAGCGTATTGCGTATGAAATAGTCAACAAACGGCTTGCAAAGCTCGACAAGTTTTTTCCGAAAAAGGAAGCGGGCACTTTGAATGCGGCTCTTGTCGCCGTTCGGCCAAAGACGGGCGAGATCGTTGCGATGGTCGGCGGGCGAGACTATTTGGCAAACCAGTTCAATCGAGCGACGGATGCGATGCGTCAGCCCGGGTCGGTTTTCAAGCCATTTGTTTACGCGACGGCGATCAACTCGGCTTACGATTCCGGTTCGAGACAGTTTACTGCGGCGAGCATTTTCAAGGACGAGAAAAAGACGTTCACTTATGGCAGAGAG
>CAZUEI010000406.1:0-2212 GCA_964618985.1 uncultured Chloracidobacterium sp. | reverse complement strand
GGCAACCGAGGACGTTTCATTTCATACCGTAGAAAAAGAAGGCGTCGTCACGGCGATATGGGAAATGCAGGGCCAAAAACATCTTCGTACCATCGATCCGCGTTCGGTCGAAGGTAAACAGATCCTTGCGCTTTTCGAAACGGCTGGATAAGAAATTTTTAGCCACGAAGGGACACGAAATTTCACGAATTGTATTCGTGGTTTTCGTGTATTTTTGTGCTTTCAAATTAGTTTTGGCAGAAGTTCGAGTATCGGGCGAGTGACCTTTTCAAACCTCCTCGATTCAAATACTGCAACTTGTACAACGCCTAATCCCGCAGAAGTCAGAAAGATCGCATCGGCTGAGTTCAGTTTATCCATTGTAGCCTCGACCTCATGGCACTCCAGATTGTCCATCACAAATTCCCGAGTCGTTCCCGGCAGGCAGCCTGTGTTTAGACTCGGTGTGTAAAGACCATTGTCCTTTAACCAAAAAACATTTGCCATCGCCGCAGAAGCTATTTCGCCGTGTTCGTTGATCTGTATAACCTCATCGAAACCTTTAGCCTTTGCCTCGTCCAAAGCCATAATTTTGTCGACGTAATTGCATGACTTGATCCCAGCGAGCGGCGACCTTGAATACATGTGAAACGGCGAAATAGTCAGCCGGAAATTGTTTGGAATGGGCCGCTGATTGCCTGTAGTAATGAGAAGGCTGTTCTTTTGCGTGGATTCATTTGTCCATATATTGCTGGGCGATTCGTCAAAGAGTGTAATGCGTGCCCGTCCGTCCAAAACACCGTTTTGTTGAATAAGTTCTTCAAGGGCTTCTTTTATTTTACCTACTGAAAACTCGCCAAGATCAATTTTTAGTTTATCGGCATTGTTCTGAAGTCTCAGCCAGTGCTTTTCCCACAAAAATGGCTGACTGGAATAGATCGCGATCGTTGTGAAGACCCCTTTTCCGTAAAACGATGCTGCGGAGATCGCATTGATTCCTGCATCTTTTGCGGGGATCATTTCGTTATTAAGGAAAACGTATTCATGCACGAATATGATTATGACGATGGCTGAAAAAAAGTCCAGCAATGCTAAACTCACCGGGTTCTTATTACTAGCTGTCTGTTTTCTAATTGCTTGCGGTTCACAATTTGTAGCTTCAACAGAAAAACCGCCCGTAAATGAAATAACATCTGAACCAATACGCAAGTTGCTCGAAAGCGCCAAGAAACAAACAAGCGTAACAACTGACTACACTCAGGAGTATTTTGTGCTGGATTATCCCAATGGCGACCCGCCGGCAGAAACGGGGGCCTGTTTTGACGTGGTTGTGCGGGCGTTCAGACATGCAGGTGTCGATCTGCAAAAAGAAGTTCACGAAGACATGGCTGCTAACTTTTCAACCTACCCACAAAAATGGGGACTCGCTAAAACCGACACGAACATTGATCACAGGCGTGTGCCGAATTTACAAAAGTTCTTCGACCGCAAAGGCAAATCCTTGCGGATAACGAACAACGGTGAGGATTATCTGCCCGGCGATGTTGTTTCATGGGATCTGGACGGCAAGGGAATGACTCATATCGGAATCGTTTCAAACTACTGGAACCCATCATCAAAACGCTATTCCATCATTCACAATATCGGCGGCGGAGCACATGCGGAAGACAGGCTGTTCGAATGGAAAATAACAGGTCACTATCGCTATTTTTAGTTCTTAGCGTGACAAAAATCGCTGACAAGTTCTGCAAAGATCTCACTCTTTTCTTCGGGCTCGACATGGCCGCAGTTTTTTAGGATGACAAGGCGTGAGTTTGGGATTTCCTGCCGGAGTTTGTAGCCGCCCTTGACCGGAATTACAGTGTCCTGGTCGCCCCAGATGATAAGCGTTGGTTGAGTGATGAGATGTGCATCTTGCTCGATGTGTTCGGCGTTCCAGTTTCGAGATGTTGCGAGCAGACTGTGGTGGCCTTCGGCGGAGTTTAGAGGACGGCGGATCGCTGCCATCCGTTCTTCGGTGACTAGATGGTGATTTGCTTTTGCGATCGTGCCGCGCATTCTATGGCGAAGGAAGAATTTTGAGTCTGCAACAAACGGGGTTATGACCTCGCCAATTCCGGGAAAGGAAGCAAGCCTGAGTATTGGGTGATTCTTTGGTTCGTCATTTGTCACCGGATCGACAAGCACAAGTTTGTCAACGAACGCCGAATAGTCAAGAGCTAAATTCAAAGCA
>CAZUEI010000405.1:0-2219 GCA_964618985.1 uncultured Chloracidobacterium sp. | reverse complement strand
TGTAATGTCTGCAGTTTTGTCAGAAATCGACGCAAATCTTGTCGGGTTTTCCAAGCAATAACAACAGCTTGGAACGGGCGACGCCGTGAATGTAGCCCGCGAATTCCTCGAAAATTCAGATTCGACGCTGCTTGTTCTTTCCGGTGACGTTCCGATGATACGGGCTGAGACATTGGCGGCCCTCGTACAGAAACACAACGAACATCGTGGTCGAGGCGCCGCGTGTACGGTTTTGACCGTGAGATTAAAAGACCCGGCCGGCTATGGCCGTGTCGTCCGTGACGAAAATGGGATTTTCGAGCGGATCGTCGAGCAGAAGGACGCAAACGACGACGAAAAGCAGATAGACGAGATCAATTCCGGCATTTATTGCTTTGATACGAAAAAACTCTTTGCGGCTTTGTCGCAGGTCAGTAACGACAACGCTCAGGGTGAATACTATCTGACGGACGTGCCGCGAATTCTTCGCGACCAGAATGATGATGTCGCGATCTTTCTTTGCGACGACCCGCGAGAGGTCGAGGGCGTCAACGATCGGCGGCAGCTTGCCGATATGGAAAACGTCCTTCGTCGCGCCACCATTTCCCATCTGATGCTCGAAAGCGGCGTGACATTTATCGATCCAAAAGCTGCTTATATCAGCGGTCGTTCAACCATCGGCTGCGATTCGGTGATCTATCCTAATGTGACGGTAGAAGGAAACTGCGTGATCGGTGAAGGCTGCGTCATTCGCCAGGGAACGCGGATCGTAAATTCGATCATAGGAAACGGCGTCGAGGTTCGCGATAATTGTTTTATCACAGATTCGACCGTCGGTGACAAATGCACCGTCGGCCCGATGGCACACCTTCGCGGCCACGCCGTCATGATGGAAGGCTCAAAGGTCGGCAATTTTGTCGAGCTAAAGAAAACAAAGCTCGGTAAAGGCTCAAAAGCCAGCCATCTGACCTATCTCGGCGACGCAACCATCGGCGAAAACACAAACATCGGCGCCGGAACGATCACCTGCAACTACGACGGCAAAAACAAGCACGAAACCCATATCGGCGACAATGTTAAGATCGGTTCTGATACTATGCTCGTCGCGCCAATTACTGTCGGCGACGGTGCCGCAACTGGCGCGGGAAGTGTGGTGACGAAGGACGTGGAGCCAAACAAATTGGTTGCGGGCGTTCCAGCGAGGGAATTAAATAAGGGTAAGGGTTCATCTAAGTAATACTTTATGTGTGGAATTGTCGGATACGTTGGAAATAAACAAGTTGTACCGTTGATCATCGACGGCTTGAGAAAGCTCGAGTATCGCGGTTACGACTCGGCGGGCATTGCCGTGGTCGATGGCGATCATCATATGGAACTGCGGCGTGCAGAAGGCAAACTGCGAAATCTTGAGGAAGCGATCAGGCTGAATCCTCTTGAAGGGAATTACGGCATCGGGCATACGCGTTGGGCGACGCACGGGCGGCCGACCGAGGAGAACGCGCATCCGCACCGCGACCAGTCGGGCAGAGTCGTGGTTGTTCACAACGGCATTATCGAGAATTACATGACGCTCAAGGAGCGGCTGCAGGCGCTCGAGCACGAATTCAAAACCGAGACCGATACCGAGGTCATTGCGCATCTCATCGGCCATTATATCGAGACCGAAGGCCTCAACCTCGAAATGGCAGTGCGCAGGACGGTCAAAGAGCTTCGCGGCATTTTTGCGCTCTCTATCATCTCAAAAGACGAGCCGGACACGATCATCTCCGTACGAGAAGGCCCGCCGGTCGTCATTGGACTAGGCGATGGCGAGTTTTTTGTCGCGTCCGACATACCGCCGATCCTGCAATACACTCGAGACGTATTTTTCCTTGGCGATCGTGAGATAGCGGTCATCACAAAGGAAGGCGTCCGCGTGACGGATTTTGAGGGCAAGACGATCGAACCCAAACTTCAACGGATCACATGGGACCCGATCCAAGCAGAAAAAGGCGGCTTCAAGCATTTTATGCTCAAGGAGATATACGAGCAGCCGCGTTCGGTTCGCGACACGTCGCAAGGGCGCGTTTCGCTGGACAATGGCAAGGTTTATCTCGATGAGATGAATATTTCCGAAAAGGATTTTTTAGGCATTACGTCGATCAAGATAGCTGCCTGCGGCACGTCTTGGCATGCTGCTCTCGCCGGGAAATACATGCTCGAACAGCTCGCCCGCGTTCCCGTCGAGGTCGATTATGCGT
>CAZUEI010000404.1:0-2235 GCA_964618985.1 uncultured Chloracidobacterium sp. | reverse complement strand
GAATCATTTGATACTCCGCCAACGACCTTTGGAATGTTGTGCGTTTGAAACTGCGGATTGCCCGGATCGACACGCTCCGGAGAAAAAGCGAGCAGAAAATCCTCGTCGAGCTTAAACCCTTTCTCCTCGAACATAGGCTGCAAAACTTCGTCGGTCGTGCCCGGATATGTTGTCGATTCGAGAATGACCAACTGGCCGCGACGCATATATTTTTGTATCTCGCCTCCGGCTGTCAGGATGTAAGACATATCAGGGTCTTTTGTCTTTCTGAGCGGCGTCGGGACGCAGATAATTATCGCGTCACATTCGGCAAGTTTGCTGAAATCGGTCGTGGCTTTGAGGCGGCCGCTTCCTACGCATTTTTTGACATTCTCGCTTGTTACGTCAACGATATACGAGCGTCCGCCGTTGATCTCATCGGCTTTTTTCACATCGACTTCAAAACCGATCGTGTTAAAGCCTTTGAGGCAAAATTCGACGATGAGCGGGAGGCCTACATAGCCAAGCCCTATCACGCCAACGAGCGCGGCCTTGTCTGAAATTAGCTTTTCTAATTCGTCTTTTATCATTAGTATTTATTCGATCAAGATTCGTTATAAATGGTCTGGAATGTTCGATGCTGCGGAAATATGCAATTTTCTCCACCTTCTAAACTATGCCAAGCATCTGAGGTTAGTCAAGATTATATGGGTGTATGTTAGAATAGTTGCGCTTACATGCACCAGAACTTCCTGGTAACTAAACTCTCAATTGCATCCGTTCTCCTGATTTATGAATTACGAGATAACCTCAAATAATCCCGTAGTTAAAGCCGTTATAGAAGGCTCGGCACCTCGTAACGCGCAGCTTGCGGCATCGCGCGGCATTCTGCCGCTGCCGCAGATCGATCTGCTTGAAATTCTCGTCACATTTTCCGAAGGCACGGATGCCGAATTAAAAAACAACTCAATTACGACGCTCGCTGCGCAAAACACCGACTCGCTTGAAGCGACAATGCGTTCGGCGGAAATTGCTCCGGGAGTTTTGACATATTTTGCTGCCCGCAGCGACCTTCCCGCCGCAGTCCATGAAGCCGTTATTACGAACGTGCGAACGCCCCCAATAGCGATCGCAAAATTAGCCGCCGCAACGCAGAATGGTTTGTTGGTTGAACTTATCTCACTCAATCAACAACTCCTGATCCAAAATCCGGCGATCATCGACGCGATTATCGGCAACCCTTACCGAACGCCCGAAGCCGAACGCCGTGCGGCGGAAACAAAACGCGAATTCTTTGAGAAAGAACGCGGCGCCCAGCAGATCGCAAACGAGCTTCGCGCACAGGGCAAAAACGCCGCCGCCGAGTTCATCGAACAGGCAGAATTCACATCTGACCTCGATGCCTCAGGGATGACGCTTGAGGACGCTGTTCTTCTTGCTGATCTTATCGAGGTTCCCGATCAGGAAACGGACGACTCATGGCTTGGCCTCGAATATATCGAAGAGATCTACGAGGAAACCGAGGAACAGCGTCAGGCGACTATCGGCAAGATCCTCGGCGAGCTTCTATCGGAAGAGGACGAGATTTCCAGCGACCGGGTCTCGATGATCAACCGGGTAATGAAGATGGGAGTCAAGGACCGCGTCAAACTCGGCATGAAAGGCGACCGCGAAGCCAGAAATATCCTCATTCGCGATCCGAATCGCCTTGTTTCGTCGGCTGTTGTTAACAACCCGCGTATCACTGAGCAGGAAGTTGAAGTGATCGCGGCAATGCGCTCGGTCAACGAGGAGATCCTGCGGCAGATCGCCTCAAATCGACAGTGGTCGAGAAGCTACAACGTGATGCACAGCTTGGCAAAAAACCCTCGCACGCCAATAGCAAATGTGATGACAATAATGAGCCGCATGCAGCTGCGAGACCTTGTTGCTCTGTCAAAAAACCGGAATGTATCAGACGCTGTTCGCAGACAAGCCCTGCGGCTTCATAACGCCCGAACGGGTGGAAAAAACTAGAGAAATTTTGCGATCCTGCCGGTTTTTATGAAAGATCCGGCCATGTCAGTAAACGTGTGGCTCGCAGCGCCCAGCCATAAACCGGCAAATATGGCCGATAGGAAATGTTTGCCGAAACTTGCACGTATGAACTCACCGATCGGCTGCCAAATACTCGCAAGATCAAGCAAATTAGGTAGTTTTCCGTTCGAATAAGCCCCGTACACATACGCTGCAAAAAACGCTGTCAGTGTCAAAACA
>CAZUEI010000403.1:0-2242 GCA_964618985.1 uncultured Chloracidobacterium sp. | reverse complement strand
AGGGAGCCTCGTTAAATGGCGACGATTTTATTATCACGTTCGTGGTTGACGAGGGTTTGCCGACCGTCGTCAGCGGCGTTGTCATCACCGGGAACAAGGCTATAAAAACTGACGACCTGCTTGCCGAATTGCCCGCAATCGTCGGCAAAAACTACTCGCGTGCGAGAGAGCGAAATGCCGTTCAAAAAATTCGCGAATATTATTCGAACGCGGGCTATTACGACGCCCGCGTGACATCGAAAATGGTCGAATCGGCGACCGATGCCGACAAAAAGAACGTCACGCTCGAGTTCAAGGTCGAGAAAGAGGACAGAAAGTTTGTCATCAACCGTATCCTTGTAAACGGCAACGAAAATACCGACACAAACGCAGTCCTTCGCGCCGTCACACTGCGAAAGGGCGAGCTGCTTCATTCCGCCGACATATACACGAGCGAGCAAAATCTGTATGGAACAGACGCATTCTCGCGCGTTGAGATAAAGCCTCAGCCCGCGGGCGACGCGCCAGATGGCAGCCGTTTGACCGACATTATCGTGACTGTTGAAGAGCAGCCGCCACGATTGATGACGTATGGCGGCGGAGCCTCGACCGATCTTGGACTCGACGGTTTTTTCGACATTCGCCACGTCAATCTTTTCGGCAACTTGTGGCAGGGCGGCGCGCGTGTGAAAGTCAGCCAGCGGCAGCAATTGGTGCAGTTCGATTTTATTCATCCCAGATTCATACGGGACGGGCAAAAGCGTTTTGCGCCGCTGACGGTGAGTCTTTTGTACCAACGTGATTCGACGGTCACGCGCTTTTTTCGCTCCGCGTTTGATAAAGGCACATTTGGCATTGTTCAGCGTGTCGATGAAGAAGGAAACCCGATAGATATTTTCGGAATGCCCGCCGGAGACCCGACGATAAACCGCTTTGCGGTCTCGGCTGAGACGAGCCGGACAATTAGCCGAAAGGCGAGAAGCCTGTTCTTTCTCAGATACCGTTTTGAAGACGTGCGTCTCTTTAACATCGAGAGCCTTTTAATAAAAGACCTTTTGCGGCCCGACCAGCGTGTGCGTATTTCCGGCATCGGGGCTACGTTTGTTCGCGACACGCGGCGAAATTGTTCGGTCAAGTATTCCCTGCTCGATCTTGTATCGAAGGGCGATCAAACCGATCCGTGCCGCTACAACGCCGGCGACCCGACCAGAGGCTCGTTTGTGACCGCAGATTACAACGTGTCGTTTCGGGCAACAGGCGCAAATATTGGTTTTCAAAAATTTCAGGCCACTTATAACTACTTCTACACATTTCATGCATTCCGAAATACCACGCTAGCCACTCGCGGCATCATCGGACTCGGCCACGTTTTCTCAGGCGGAGATCGATTTAACAGTGTCCTGTATCCATCTCTCAACGGCCTTTTGCCGATCAGCGAGCGGTTTTATGCAGGTGGCTCTAATACGTTACGAGGTTTTAATCTCGACGAGGCGGGCCCGCGTGTGGTCATCGTGCCGCAAGGAACCTTTGTCAACAGCAGCGGGACGCGTGTTTTTCTCGATCCATTCATGGTGCCGTTCGGAGGTAACGCGCTTGCCGTGGTTAATCTGGAAGCCCGGATTCCATTGTCAAAAGCCGTCAGGGCTGTGCCGTTCTATGACGGCGGTAACGTCTTTCGAAAAGTGGGCGATATCTTCAAAAAGCCGACCGTCGATCCGAACGACGTCGCCGGCCAAAACCAGCGCGCCGTCTGGACGCATTCTGTCGGACTCGGATTCCGTCTGAAAACACCCGTCGGGGGCGAATTCGGCGTCGATTACGGCTACCTTCTAAACCCGCCCGAATTCCTCATCCCGCAACAGGGAGGCGGCAACGCCATCTACCGCCTCCAGCAAGGCCACATCCACTTCCGCTTCTCACAGGCGTTCTGATCGCGTTAACCTCGAGTCCGAAAGATGAACGGCTTATCATTTTCCATTCATACTGTCCCATTATCCCAACGTTTTTTTGCATCACTTGCGCCACTCTCGCGCCACCCCCTAGTGGCGCAAAATAAGTGTTGCAATAATTAGATTTGCGGCTGCATTTTGGCCTTGCGCCACGGTTCTCGAAAAAATGCGCCACATTGCGCCACAGCACCCATAATCGATGTAAATAAGCATGTTACGGCGTTCCAGGCGTTCGCGGGCCGCCGATCTTTGCTGGAACGCTGTCCCGCGTGTCCCAACTGTCCCAAGTGTCCCTGCTGTCCCACGTGTCCCAC
>CAZUEI010000402.1:0-2246 GCA_964618985.1 uncultured Chloracidobacterium sp. | reverse complement strand
CGGACTTCTCAGAGTAGCTGTTTACGGCGTGACGCCGCTCGACACCAACGGAGTGCTTCTGAACCTCAGATTCACGGCAGTCGGAGCACCGGGAACGGTGTCGCCGCTGACGTGGGAGAGAATGATCTTCAACGAAGGCGAGCCGGGAACACTTGCCACCGACGGACAGGTCGAGCTCTCAAAGGCGGCATCTAATCAGGCCGAGATCAGCGGACGCCTGTTGACCGCAACCGGACAGGGTATTCCGAATGCCCGCGTCACATTGACCGATGCGACCGGCCAGGCTCGCAGCCGAACCGTTATGTCGAATGGTTTTGGCGTATTCCGCTTTGGCGATCTTCGTTTGGGCGAGACCTACACGATCAGCGTCAGCTCACGGCAATACGATCTCACACCTTTGACGGTAAGCGTTACGGACAATCTGGTTAGTGTCGATCTGATCGCCGCGCCCTAAAAAAGCAAGGCATTTTAATTAGCCAACAAAAAAGGCTTCATCCAATGTGGATGAAGCCTTTTTGATTTAGTTAGTGATCAGTTCAATTTATCGTTTCGGTTATCTCGTCGGCAACACGCATTGCTTCGACGTTGTTCGCATCCGTCACGATCAGCGGCAGCTCGTCAAGCACGACGGTATTTGCGATAGTTTGTATCCAATACGTTCCCGCATTGGGAAAAACCACGTTGACAAAAAAGCTTACATTATCGGTAAATCCGCCCTCGGCAAGCTCTATCCTGGTCGGCTGTGAGGTGACGACAAGGTTGGATTTGTCGGGCGAGAGAACGCGGACTTCAGTTTCGTGATTTCCCTGTCCCTGCCAATGGTTGATAACGGCGAATTTGATGAGCGAAACAGGCAGTTTATCGACCATTATGTTCTGAAAGATTCCCATCAGAGAGATCTTGTTGCCCATTTCGATGCGAACGTCGTCGCACAATAATGTGTATTTTAGTTTTAGGTTAGCTGACATTTAAATAAATATTCCCAATAAAAAGAATGAATAAATCGGTCGTTTCAGTGTTTAGGCCGCGCCGTGTTTTTTGAACCACGCCAAAAGGCTCTTCCATGCGTCTCCCGACGCCTGTTTGTGGTATGTTTCCCTGTAATCCGCATGAAAGCCGTGTCCCGCATCCGGATAAATGATGATCTCGGAGCGCGACTTGCCCTTCTTTAGCTCGGCCTTCATTCGCTCAACTCCTTCAACCGGAATTCCTTTATCAAGTCCGCCATATAAGCCGATGACAGGCACTTTCAATGCTTTCGCATGATCGATCGGTGTCGTCGGCTGCAGAGCGTTGACAGGTGAATTCGGCGTCGGGACTACGCGGCCATACCACGCGGCACCGGCTTTGACCTTAGGATTATGCGCGGAATAAAGCCAAACAATGCGTCCGCCCCAGCAAAAGCCCGTGATCGAGAGCTTTTTGGTGTTGCCGCCGCTCTTCGCTGCCCAAGCGACCGTCGAGTCGAGATCGGACATTGATTGCGTGTCGGGAATTTTTGAATAGATCTCGCGGTTGATCTGGTGCGAGTCTTTGAGGTCCTTGATCTCTCCTACCCTCGCATACAGCGCGGGTGCGACTGCCATGAACCCAAGCTTTGCAAACCGGCGGCAAACGTCCTGTATCCACTCGTGAACGCCGAATATCTCATGCACTACAATTACGACCGGAAATTTTCCACCCTTTTTATCGGGCATAGCACGGTATGCAGGGATCTGGCCGTCAGCGACGGGTATCTTAACTTCGCCGGCGATCAGGCCTTTATCATCCGTAACGATACGCGTTTGTCCCTGAACGGGCTGCACCGCAAAAGCAAATGTTCCGGCGGCAAAAATGGACGTTACGAGAAACTCGCGCCGGTCGAGCATCGGCATTTCCGTATTTGTATCAAATCTGTCTTTTTGCATTGAAATTACGCTTATGGCTAGATTCTACCTTTCATTTGATGCAGTTCAAAAGGTATAATTCGAGAAAGATTTGCCGCTTATGTTGCCGTTTGTTCTAATTGGACTATCACTTGTTCTGCTGGGCATTGTCGGGCTGCAGTTTATGTATCTTTTTTATCTCGACAGAGTTTATCGCGAGCGAAAAAAATATCTGCAATTCCTGGAGCACAGATCAGCCCAACTCACCGAACAGCTCAGAGCGGCAGATAAACATATCGCTGAACAAAACGAGCTCCTTGAAGCAGCCTATCCGGAAATGAAAATGAAGGACGAGGTTTGGGCGGAAGTGATAGACGAGCG
>CAZUEI010000401.1:0-2247 GCA_964618985.1 uncultured Chloracidobacterium sp. | reverse complement strand
AGGACGCAGATGAGGTCGGCGTCGCGGATCGTCGAGACGCGGTGCGAAACGATGAGCGTCGTTCTGTTTTCGCGCACGTCGCGGAGGTTGTGGAGGATCGTTTCCTCTGTATATGTATCGACGGCGCTCAGTGAATCATCGAGGATTAGAATGCGCGGGTCGCGCATGACCGCTCGCGCAATTGCGGTTCGCTGCTTTTGACCGCCAGAGAGCGTGATACCGCGTTCGCCGACGAGCTGCTCGTACTTGCCGGGGAATCCGTTAACGTCGTCCGCTAATCCCGCGATCTCGGCGGCTTTTTCGACGGACATCTTGCCATTCTTAACTTCCCCGGTCGCTAGCGCTCCCGGTACTGCCTCCACGCCGAAAGCAATATTGTTTGCCAGCGTGTCACTAAACAAGAAAGTCTCCTGCGGAACGAAGCCTATGGCTTTTCTTAATTGAGTGAGCGGGTAATCTCGCAGCGGTAGATCGTCAATGAGAACATTACCTTCGGGTGCGTCGAGCAGGCGCGGGATGAGGCTCACCAGTGTCGATTTGCCGCTGCCGGTCTTCCCAACAAATGCTACAGTCTCGCCTTGCTCGATAACGAGGTCGATGTCATGCAACACTGGCTTGCCGTTGTAGGCGAAGTTAAGATCGCGGAATTCTATTTTGCCTTTAATTGGCGGTTGTTCACGGGTCTCTTCGTCGTCCTTGATCTCTGGTTCGGATTCGAGAATGGCGTTAAAACGCTTGAGCGAAGCAGTACCGCGTTGGTAGAGATTGACGACGTAGCCGAGCGCGATGAGATACCAGATCATCCGCTGAAGATAGAGAATGAATGCGGTAAAGTCGCCGGCCGTGATCTCGCCGCGGACTGCCATAGGCACGCCGACCGCGACAATAATTACAAAGCCAAGCCCGATGAAAAAGAAGAGCAGAGGGCGCATCGCGGCGGCGTATTTTACGAGCCGGAGATTTTGCGCGGCGTACTCGCGATTGAGGACCTGGAACTGCTCGATCTCGGCGTCTTCCTGAGCGTATGCTCGCACCACTCGGACGCCGGTCAGATTTTCCTGCGTTCTCGCAGTGATGTCCGAAAAAAACTCCTGTATTTTTTCGAACCGTTTGTGTATCTGTTCACCAAGATACTTGACCGTCAGCGAGACGAGGGGCATCGGGATGAGCAATAGCAAAGTGAGCTTGACTGAGATGTTGAGCATTATCGGCAGGCTTATACACAGCGCAAAGATCGCCTGAAAACTGTATAGAATCATTGGCCCGACGATCTGGCGGATCGCCGCCAAGTCGTTTGTTGCGCGAGCCATCAGGTCGCCGACGCGGTTTTCGTGGAAGTAACTCATCGGTTGATCGACAAGTGATGCGTAAAAATCGCGCCGCATATCGAACTCGATATGACGCGATGTGTTTATTAACAGACGCCGCTGGAGAAACAAAAACACGCCGCTTCCGAGACTGATGCCGAGTATTACGAGCGGGTAATAAATGATCTTCTCGCGCGTGATGCCGAGCCCAAGATCGTCAACCGCCTGACCGACCATATATGGAACAAACAGGCCGAACGCCATCGAGACAAGAATGCACAGAATCCCGAGCAGGATCGTGCCCTTGTATGGTGCGAAATAGCGTGCGAATTTTTTAAGCTGTTCCATATCTACTACCACAGAGAACACAGAGGGCACAGAGAAAAAACTGATTTAATATCTCTGTGATCTCTGTGTCCTCCGTGGTTCAAATCCGGATATTTTTAACGTGTCGCACGTTTATAACCTGCTGGAAGGTCAAACACCGAATCGTCCACATCGAGTTTCAGGTTGCGGACCTCAAAAATATAATTGGCGGGCTTTCCTTGTTCGATTTCGTCTTTTTTACCGGGAAGTTCCTGCTGGACCATTATGCCGGTCGCGTCATCGATGGTAATAAAAACATCGCTTCGCGTGCCTTTGTAGGTTTTTGCCTTGTATTTAGTGCGGCCGTCGGCGCGCTCGAGCTCTTCGTATTCGAGGTAATTCGCACCGCGGAAAAACCCCCAGGTCAGCGAGTTGAAATATGTCGTGTTGAAATCCTCTTCGTCAGCCTGCAGTGCGAGTGTGTATGTTTTTTTTGTGTGGTCGATGAAGTAAACCCGGTCTGACCGAAGCTGAGTAGCCGTTGGGCCGTTTTCGCCAACCTGTTCATCAAAACGCCACTTATCGCCTTTGCGTGCGACGAAGTATTTACCTTCACTATCGCTGTTGCCTGCTA
>CAZUEI010000400.1:0-2255 GCA_964618985.1 uncultured Chloracidobacterium sp. | reverse complement strand
TTTGGCGGAGGCGTGTGGGAGTCGAACCCACCTGAGCTTACTCTCGCAATCTCACAAACGGTTTTGAAGACCGCGCCCATCACCGGACAAGTTGCGCCTCCGAATCTTACATTATGAGGAGCGTAACCAACGACGCTCTCTTTGCTATATCACTAACTAAAATATACTCATTTAATGTATGCGCTCCGTCACCGGCGATGCCCAATCCATCTAAAACCGGCACGCCAAGCGCGCCGACGAAATTACCGTCCGACGCGCCGCCGACCTGCGTTTCGCCAAGATCGTAATCTAAACCGGAGGCTAATTCCCGAGCCTTTTCATAAAGACCAATGACTGCGTCAGTGCGTTCCATCGGCGGACGGTTGATGCCGCCTAACAATTCGATCGAAACTCGTTCGTCCAAAGCTTTCAATGCCTTAAAAGCAACGTCCACGCGTTCGGCCTCGGCCATTTTGCTGAATCGCACATCTATCTGGCATTCTGCATGTTCAGGAATAACATTTGTCGTCGTGCCGCCATTGATTGTGGTGACGTTGACGGTCGTTCCTTCAGCAGGCCGGGCAATTTCATGTATTCGCTCTATCTGCCGAGATAATTCGAGAATCGCGTTGGCACCTTTTTCAGGTTCGAGTCCTGCGTGTGCCGGTATGCCGTGGGCACGCAAGGTGAACATGCCAGTGCCTTTCCGTCCGGTTTTCACCTTTCCATCCGCAGAAGGCTCAAACACTAAACACCTTTCGGCATTAGCGGCTTCGCGTTCTACCAGTGTTCGCCCTGTGTGACTGCCGACTTCCTCATCGCATGATAAAAGTATAGTGATCGGACGCGACGGTCTGACATTATTGTTCGCAGAAAAACGCAGAGTTTCAAACATCAACGCGACATTGGCTTTCATATCAAAAATGCCGCAGCCGTAGAACCTATCTTCTTCGATGCGTGTCGGATTTTGCACATTCGTGCCAATAGGATGAACCGTGTCCGTGTGACCCAGCAGGAATGTGTGTTTGCCTTCGCCTGGAAACGCTCTGATCAAAACATGCTCGCCGTCATCGACAGAGATGCGTTCCACCGAAATGTCAGCACCGGTTGCGTGAGCCTGCCGCTCGACCCAGTCGGCGACGATGCGGCTTTGTGCGGCGTTGTGCGATGGCGATTCGATATTGACGATCTCACGGATCGAATCCAAAATGGCCGCCTCGCGCGCTTGAAAATATTCTAGGATTTCGGGCGCGTTCATCAAATTTACTGGTTAGCTGGAATTGGCGGCACCTTGATGGCCGGCGGCGTGCCAAACACTTCATTAAAAAGTTCGCCAAGCCGATAGCCGCCTAATGCAAGCCGTTCCTGTGCGATCTCAAAGGCTTTCTTCGTATATTTGTCCGACGGCTTTTCGCCAAATTTTACGTCTTTGTAAGCCACGCTCATCGCTATCGCAAGGCTTTCATCAGCCCAAACGTCAAATTTGTTTGCGTTCAGCTTGTCCTTCATTTTTTCATAAGAGTAATGATTGACTATGTCGTTTGCGATCGGCTCGATGTATTCAAACTCGCATTCATCCGGATTCGGCTTATATCGGACGACCACTCCATCCCAAAACGAGTGAAGATTATCCTGTTCGTTTCTTTTTGTACCTTTTGGCGTCAGCAAGAAGGCGTTTCCGCCGCGGTCGCCTTTTGGATCATATTCGTTAACTCTGGCCGAGGCGTGGAGCGGTTGATGAATGTCGCCGATGAGGTGTTCGAGCCATGCAATGGCAATTGCCTTCTCAGCGTCCGAAGCATTGCCGCGGATTAGCTGATTAAAATCGCTGAGCTTTTTCATTATCCGGCCGGCGGGCTCCATATCCTGGACCATTACCGCTTTTCCGTCTTTAAAAGTCCAAAAATTATTTACGTAGTGCCAATCGCTGTTATTTTTGGCGTATTTGTTAAATCTCGCGGGAAAATCGTTATCTTTTATGATGTCCGGCCACGTCGCCGAGATCATAAAAAACTCTCTTGCCCGCGATTCACGGGTTCGCGAGCCGTAAGACATATAGAACGTAGCTAGCTGCGAGTCTTCGGGTGCGCTCTGAAGTATTTTTATTACTTTTTCACGCACTTCCGGCGTCATTCTCTGCCAGGCAACATAAGCCGTGATCTTATGCCCCGTTTCATCCCAAGCAAACGCTGGCAAAGCTAAAAACAATAAAGTGGCAGAAAAAACTGCACGAATGATGACATTACACATTTATTTACTCCTAAATCCGTTTTAGA
>CAZUEI010000399.1:0-2268 GCA_964618985.1 uncultured Chloracidobacterium sp. | reverse complement strand
ACCGTTTCGAGTTTTTTTCTGATGGTCGTTCCTGATAAGAAATTTGGATCAAACGGCGCGATGATCTACGCCGACTGCGGCGTCGTAATCGATCCTGATGTTGGTGAGCTTGCCGAGATCGCTATCGCCTCTGCCGATTCGTGCCGTGCATTATTGCAGGCCGAGCCGCGAGTTGCGATGCTCTCATTCTCAACAAAAGGCAGCGCAAAACATCAACTTATCGAAAAAGTTGTCGAAGCAACAAAGACCGTCCGTGCCCGAATGCCCGATCTCGCCATCGATGGCGAACTGCAAGCCGACGCCGCGCTCGTCAAATCCGTCGGCGATTCAAAAGCTCCGGGCTCACCGGTCGCAGGCCGTGCCAACGTCCTCATCTTTCCCGACCTTAACGCCGGAAACATCGCCTACAAACTAACCGAACGTCTCACCGGCGGCACCGCGATCGGCCCGATCCTCCAAGGCCTCGACCGCCCCTGCAACGACCTCTCGCGCGGATGCAAAGCCGAAGATATCGTCGATGCCGTCGCAATAACTGCGGTTCAGTCGCAAGCGAGAAAATCAACTTAACGGTTTGCACCCGCGTTGAGATTATTTCTTCCCGTCGATCCACAACTCCAGATTGCCTGCCAGGAACGGATGTATCGGTTCGAGTTTCTTCTGGATGGCCCGCGCCTCCGTCTTTTTTCCGGTGTACATATAGCACATACCAAGGTTATAGAGAGCATCTGCATTTTTCGGGGCGAACCGGGTGACACGGATGTAAAGTGGTATGGCTTTTTCAAAGTCATCGATCTCGAAATAAGCGTTGGCGAGGCGATTTTCGGCCCCGGCTTTGAAAGACGGATCGGTTGTTAAGCCGACGGCGTGTTTGAGTAGCGGGATGGCTTTTTCATATTGTTCCATCTCGAGATATGAGTCTGCGTAGGGCATCAAGGTTTCGAATTCCGGCTTCGCACCAAGCTTGAAATACTTTGCATACGCGTTAACTGCCGGCTCAAACTGCCGGGATTCGTAGTATGAATTGGCGAGGCAACGATGGGCTTTGCTGTTTTTCGGCGCCAGAGTAGCAGCCTGTTTGCATAACTCGGCCGCACGCTTGAAATCGCGCTTCCCGAAAGCTGTGCCCGCCTCTTCAAGCAGTGAAGCAACCGTCCCGGGCTTCGGCGCCGCCCGTTGCAAAACCTGTGCGGAAACCTCTATGGCTTGGGAGAAAACGATAACCGATATGCTAGCAGAAATGAAAAAATTCGACACTAACTTCATATGCTTTCTCCTTAAAAAGAGTGAAAAACTAAAGCTTGCTTTTTACAGGTTCTTTTTCTTTGGCTTTACGGCGAAGATATTCAGCGTCGGTCATGATGCGGACGATACCTTCATTAATCTTAACCCGGCTGCCGTCGTCTTCCTTGCGAACGATCTCATAACGAACCCGCAGTCCTGGCAGGTCCCATTCCGGCTCGTTTATTTTGAATGGGTTACCAGTATCCGGTGTGACCGTTCCAGCTATGATCCGGCTTGGTTTCCCATATTTTGCCGTAAGGTCGCGCGTCACCACGCTGGCCGAATTACGGCCGTTTGTAAACAGCGAAACGCCGTCCAACCTTCCATCGTGAACGGTAACGTAAGCAGTGCAATTCCAAACCCAGGACGGACAGTTAGCGCTCACGAGAGTAACTATTTTCATATCGTCCGGCACCGTGGTTTCCCCTCCAAAATCTTTTCCGATCTGAGTTACAAGATCGAAGCAATTCTGCTTCAAACGCCCTAGCTGAAAGAGCGAGCAGGTCCCCAATCCCAGCGGATCGCCAAACCTCATGCCGACAATGTTTATATCCACTTTTGCCGCAAGCGCCTTTGCAATAGATGTGTCTGGCGAAGCCGTGCCCGGATTTGCTGCCGCGCCGCCCGCAGGAGGCTTGCCTGTCACCGGGTCTTTGCACGAACTCAATTTTGCCGCGATATCAGATTGAAGTTCAGACTTAAAAAAAGCAATTTCAGGAAGATTGGTTGGCCGGTCGAGATATTCGACGTGGCAATAGTTAGCGTTATCGGGGGTTACCGGCGCACCGCGCTGGTCACTGTCGCGGCGGCAGTATCTCACAACAACGCGCTCCGTCGTTTTATCTTTATTACAAACGTAATCAACATTATATTTGAACGGCGGCGCCTGAGCCGGCAATTGGATCACACCGATAAACACATGCGCAAACAATGGAAAAACACGAATCATAACTTTGGTATGCATCCTAATTACACCTCTTCCATCTA
>CAZUEI010000398.1:0-2269 GCA_964618985.1 uncultured Chloracidobacterium sp. | reverse complement strand
CATTCGTCAGTGTACTCGGCTTTCAACTGTTCCAACTGTTGACGCAGACTGGTCAATTGCGCTTCGAGCCCTGTGGTCCGGGCATCTTTGTTCTGGGCCGAAACCCCGCTCATGGGATTTTGAATTGCGGCACGATATGCTGCTTCGGCGTTTATCCGTTCATTCTCGGCCTGACTTAATGCCCTGTTTAGGTCTGAAAGCCGCTGAACAACTGTATTCTGACTAGTGTCCAACGACAATATCTGATTGCTTTTTGCGTAATTTATCAGCCGCTCTTCCCCTTCGCGTATCTCTGACTGAAGTTCGGCAACGCGTTTTTGCAAAAAATCACTGGCTGAGGCGTTCGATTGTACCTTTTGTTCTAAATTTTGAAGGACATACGTGTCTGCAAGCGTATTCACTACCTTCGTCGCCATAACCGGATCAAAGTGCGTGAATTCTATGTTGATCAGCCTCGTTTCCTTGTTAACCGTTCGGTTATCCCTGACAGGAGAAACGTAAAGGCCCCTTTTAATGGCTCCCACATACGGTGCCAATATCTCAGCCTGACTATCCAGGTCGGCTCCGTTATAGACTTTTAAGTCCAGGTTATTGTTGTTTGAAGGTTCATTCTCGGCCATCCGAGCCCGTTTTGACGGAGTGTACAACCCGAACATCCGCAAAACATTTTGAAAAACTGTCGTTTTCTGCTCCTCACCGGGCTTAAAAAATGTCGGGTTATGTTCTAAATCTATTGTCTTTACGACACGGCGAAGCAATCCCGCACCTTCCAGGATCTGAAGTTGCGTAGCGAAATAGACCGGATCGTTCCCTTGACTCAAAATTATAGAACTCGGCGAGTTGCCGCCGGCCGCAGGATTCACTTCGTTGTTTACCTGGATCCGGACCTCGGATGTATAGTAATCCGGTTTTTGGGCCTCGTATATTATCACCAATAGCGTCCCTACCAGAGTGATCCCTACGATCATTAGCCAATATTTCCGCAATATCGAAATTATGTTGGAGAGCTGGTGTTTTTCAGACGACTCGCCTGAACGGTAGTCAGAACTGTATCCGTAGTCATAATCCGAGTCCACATAGATCATGGAGGCTGGATCTTGAGGGTTATTTCTTTTTGAGATGGAATTATCGTTCGGCATTATTTACGAATCGTTGTTACTAATTTGCAACCAAATATTCCAAGTGTCAGGGAATTACTCTCATGGGGAGTTGAGTAACTATCGGCAAGAACGTCTGCTGAAAAAACTTAGTAATGCCCGTGGGTCCGGGGATTTCAACAATGTCGTTAGATTGTAATAAAACATCGTCCCGCTTCTTCTGATTGATCTCTTTTACGTTGACCAAAATCGGATCGCGATTGACCGAACCCGGCATTTGACGTCGTATGATCACTTTTTCGAGTTGTGCTCCCTGCGTCGTCCCCCCAGCCATGGCAACAGCCTGTGTAAGAGTCACAGGGTCTTTCAAACTGATCGCCATGCTGTTTCTTACGTTCCCTTGGATGTAAGCATTTATTTGATCCGCCGCTGCTACCCTAACTATATCCCCGGCCATAATCACGGGATTAGCTTTATCACCGCCCTTAAAGGCATGTAAGAGAGAAACGGAAATAAGATCCTCACCGCCTCCCGATGGCACGACCAAAGTACTTTCCTGGCAGTACGGCCTGCCAGTATCGCGAATTATCTCCGCGGTGACGCCGGCGTTAGAACTCGTACCGTTTACAAATGCAAGTAATTCCGCCAAACGTATTGTTCTTTGCAGTTGAAAACGTCCCGGTGAATTCACTGCCCCGATCACCGCCACTGGATTCGAGTTGAATTCGCGAACGGAGACGTTCACGTAAGGATCGAGGATGTATTTCTTATATTTATCCTTGATCGCGTCTGCGAGTTGTCTTTCGGTCAGGCACGCGGCCGGTATATCCGTGTCATTCATTGGTATCTGGATCGTCCCGGTGTTGCTGACTCTAACACCTGTACGCGAAAGTTGGTCATTTCTAACTACTACGATGTCTAACAGGTCGCCGGGGCCTATTTTATAGTTATCATTAGTAATCGTTTTGGCCGGTGGATCCTCAGTCGGGGTCTGACCATTCACAATAATAATGCCCCCAAACCCGAACGAGATCATTGCCAACAGAATTAACGCTAAGCCGTCGTTCAATTTTTTCTTCATATCACACATAATTCGATGCCGCAGGTCTATAAGAAGGCGCGACGTCTGGAGGCGAGGGCTTCGCGCATATGGTTTGGGCATTTGAGGTTTA
>CAZUEI010000397.1:0-2288 GCA_964618985.1 uncultured Chloracidobacterium sp. | reverse complement strand
AGCGTCGTAGTTGATGTCAATTTTTTTAATCAACTAATGAGTCTTCGCACCCGCCAAGTTCGGCCGAGCATCGCCGAGCTTCTGGATGAGTTGCGTGAAATCCACAAGTCTGAACCTGTCGAAATTGAAGCGCCGGCCCGCCAAGATCGACCCAACGCCATGCTCGAGATAGACGAATGAATTATCTTTGTGACACCAACGTTCTCAGCGAAGCGATGAAGCGCCAGCCGGACCCCAAAGTCACGCAGTGGTTGAGTGTGCAGGAGTTGGTTTATGCGAGCGTGATAACCGTCGAAGAGATCTATTGCGGGCTGGCCTACAAAGAAGCGCCGAAACAACGCGAGTGGTTTGAGAAGTTTCTGCGCTTTGGCAGTGAGGTTTTGCCCGTTACCGTGGCTATTGCGAAGCATTGTGGCGAGCTGCGCGGAAATTTCCGGAAAAAGGGCGTGATCAGAACCCAGGCCGACCTCTTGATTGCCGCCACGGCTCACGAGCATAATCTGACGCTCGCGACGCGAAATACGAAGGATTTCGAGGATTGTGAAATTCAATTGTTCAATCCGTTTGAATAAGGTTAGTCTTCCTGCCGAAAAGCTGCCTGAACGACAAGCAGATTTTCCTCGATGATTGGAAGTTGAGCGAAATGCAAGACAAGCTCGGCGTACCGGTGGTGCCACTGAGGAATGATTTTGGCGGGATTTTCGAGTTTTTGAAAACGGGCAAAGCTCCTAACTGGAATATATCGAAAACGGTTGAAGCCGAATTCGATATGTCGAATGTTGATGAAATCTTATAGAAAAATTGAGGGAGGCGGTAATGCAAACTAAAACAGCCCTTCTTGACGAGTTTTTGGCAACGGTAGATGAACTTACGCCGGAAGAGCTTGATCGAGTGGAGAAACGCCTGACCTCGGTACGCGAGAAGAAAAATGGCAATTCTTCTATTTCGCCTTCACCGCGGGCGCCGAGAGATATTTTTGCGATTTCATTTTCGGATTATTTGGCGATGTCTAAGGAAGAACGGGATGACCTGCAGATTTCTGCCTATAGAAAATATGCAAAATGGATTGAGCAGGAGCTCGAACGACACGACGCCAGATGGATATTGGTTTGCGGGGGCAAAGTCGTTGAATCAGGGCCGACGTTGCGAAATTATCCGAGAGCACAAAGAGTAAGAATGGTCGGTGAACAATACGGATTGATGCCTTTTGTATTTGTTCGAGGTCCTATCATCGAAGAATTGAGTTGGTCGGTCTTGCCCCACGATGACTCCTATCCCAACCTCCCTATTTTTATAGCTCCTGAAGGTTCTAATCCATCCAAACTGAAGTCGAATGGATTAGCTATGGTTGCCGATCTTGATACAGGATCGACCGATATTCTTTTTGATTACGAACAATTGCTGGAAAGAGGAATAATCGAGAGTCAAGATACCGAGTTGCATGAGCATTCGCACTTAAACCACACCTTTAGTTATTATTCATTGCCGGTTTTGATAGGCGTTATTACTGAACGCGGTAAGATGATTTCAGGAATTGTTGAAACCATGTGTGTAAGAAACTGGTCGCGAAGTCCGTTGCGTTTTACTAATCAATTTCGCCAAGCTTTAGCCGGACGGAATTTGCTTATGGAAGTGCTGCTGCGACTTGAATTGAATGGCCGTAAACGAATGACTAAAATTCTTGGTTAGCAACCGAGGAAGAATTTTTTGAAGGACACCGGAGCAAGCAAGCACGGCATCGGCAACGTCCAAACCGACTTGCCCCAATTCGGCGAGCGCCTCGCGGGACAAGTTTATACGTATCGCCCCGGCGCTTATGCGGTCATATTCGACGCGGACCAACGCGTGGCCGCCGTGAAGAACGGGTACGGCAATTATTTTCTGCCCGGTGGCGGCGCTGATCCGGGTGAGACCATGGAAGAGACGCTCCGGCGTGAAGTGCTTGAAGAATGTGGCCATGATATTCAAATCCATCGCAAGCTTGGCGAAGCCACAGAATGTTTCTGGTCGGAAATAGGGCAGCGACATTTTGAAATGCATGGCCATTTCTACGCGGCGAGTTTTGGGCAATGGGTGCGTGGGCCGGTTGATGATGATCACATTCTGATTTGGCTGACCGCGGAGGAAGCTGTCAAACTGCTTAGCCGCCAGAGTCAGGCTTGGGCAGTTTGTCAAGCTGTGGAGAACAATAACACAATAAGACCGTAGTCAAGGCAAGTTTGTTATCTTTTTCTGTAAAATGTGAGGAAGGAAAATGGAAACGAAACCGAAAAAATCCCGCAAGCTGC
>CAZUEI010000396.1:0-2294 GCA_964618985.1 uncultured Chloracidobacterium sp. | reverse complement strand
ACATCGGGTTTGACGTGATGCCGCGTGAGGTCATTCGGGCGCTTGGGATTTTGAAAAAGGCGGCGGCGATCGTTAATTACGATCTCGGGAAACTTGAAAAAAGCAAATTGGATCTGATCGTTCAGGCGGCAGACGAAGTGATCGACGGAAAGCTCGACGCTCATTTTCCGCTGCGAGTTTGGCAGACAGGTTCGGGCACGCAGACCAACATGAACGCCAACGAGGTCATCTCGAACCGAGCTATCGAGATCGCCGGCGGCGAGATGGGGTCGAAAACGCCGATCCATCCTAATGACGACGTCAACAAATCGCAGTCATCGAACGACACATTCCCAACGGCGATGTATATCGCGGCGGCGGAGCGTTTGACGACTTTGATCCCTGAAGTGCAAAAAGTCCACGATGCGATTGACGCCAAGGCAAAAGAATACGCCGATGTAGTCAAGATCGGGCGAACGCATTTGCAGGATGCAACGCCAATGACGGTCGGGCAGGAATTCGGCGGTTGGGCGTCGCTCGTTGCTCGCGATATTGACAGGCTCAAAATGGTCTTGCCGGGACTGTTCGATCTTGCCGTAGGCGGAACAGCGGTCGGCACCGGATTAAACGCCCATCCCGAATTTGCCGAGCGTGCGGCGGCAAAGATCGCAGAATTGACAAGCCTGCCTTTCAAATCACATCCGGACAAATTTGCCGCTTTATCTGCACACGACGAAGTTGTTTTTGCGTCAGGCGGATTGAAAACGCTGGCGGCTAGCCTGATGAAGATCGCCAACGACATTCGTTGGCTGGCTTCGGGGCCGCGTTGCGGCGTCGGAGAGATCTCTCTGCCCGAAAACGAGCCTGGAAGTTCGATCATGCCCGGTAAGGTCAATCCGACGCAGAGTGAGGCGATGACGATGGTTGCGGTGCAGGTCTTTGGCAACGATGCGGCGATCGGGTTTGCCGGTTCGCAGGGAAATTTTGAGCTGAATGTCTTTAAACCGGTGATGATACACAACTTTCTGCATTCCGTGCGGCTCATACACGACGCTTGCCACGGTTTTGTCGATTACTGCATCAAAGGCATCGAGCTTAACCGCGACCAGATCGATCATTATCTGCGAAACTCGCTTATGCTCGTAACGGCCTTAAATCAGCATATCGGCTACGATAACGCCGCCAAGATTGCGAAGAATGCTCACAAAAAAGGCATTTCCCTCAAGGAATCCGCTGTCCAACTTGAACTTTTGACTGCAGAGAAGTTTGACGAGCTTGTTCGTGCGGAGGATATGACGCATCCGTAATAACTAAAAACTGATAACTGAAAATGAAGAAGCTTACTTTTATTCTTATTTTGTTTTTTTCTGCATCGGCTTTTGCTCAGCACACTTTTGACCTCAAAGACGCTTCAAAATATTTCGACATCAAGGTCAAGGTCGATAAGTGTGAAGACAACGTTTGCTCCGGCAAAGCGACATTTTCGTTTTACAAAAAAGGCGGCAGCGTGGCTTATCAGGTGATCGACATGGAAGACACTTATGTCGATCTCAGTGAAGGCGGTGAGCCGGCGGTCAATCAGACTCTGCTTTACGACAAGCAGAGTATCATCAATGTAGATGATTACAATTTTGACGGCATGGAGGATGTAGCGATCTGCGACGGAGAGAACGGTTCCTACAATATGCCTTCGTATAGTGTTTACCTCTCGTCTCGAGCCGCGAAAAAGTTTGTTTACAATGCAAAGCTAAGTGAGCTTGGCTTGCACCTCGGTATGTTTCAGGTTTTGAAGGACAAAAAACAGCTCGAGACCTTCGATAAGAGCGGCTGCTGCTGGCATATTACAGAGCGGTATTCGGTGGTTAGCAATCGTCCGGTCAAAGTTTTTGAAGAGATCGAGGACGCAACGATCGCGGACGATACCAAAATAAAGATAACGACCAAAACACTTATAAAAGGTAAGTGGAAGACGAAAGTTAAATACGAAAAAAGAGAAGAATAATTAAGCCGCTCAAGGCTTATAATAGACCACCGCCGCAATAATACCCGCCACAATTAGTACGATCAGGATATAAACAAAGAGATTGGATTTGGGATCGCCCGAATTCGATGCGGCTTTGTCAACGGCGTGTTTGGCAGTCACGACTATCGGCTTATGATCGGGGTCAGCGGTTGACGCCTCTTCGGATGCGTCTGTTTCAGGCTTGGGATCCGGGGTTAATGTTATCGCTTCGTCGTCAAAATACTCCGCTTGTTTTTTCGCCGGATAGCTGGACGGCGTACCCATGATCGAGAGAATGTCGTCATCCTCGTCG
>CAZUEI010000395.1:0-2295 GCA_964618985.1 uncultured Chloracidobacterium sp. | reverse complement strand
GTTGCGGTTTTGTATGCCGATTACGGATCGAGCGGCGTAAATGTGAATGTTGAAGCGCTCGAAACGCTTGTCAGTATCGCGGGTTTGACGGTCGAGCTTCTTGCCTCGACTCACACCGCAAAGATCGAGAACCGCGAAATGGGCGCGGCGGATTTTGAGGATGCTCACCATGATCGCGCCGATGCAGCTCAGCCGGAAACATTTGAATCCTTCCAACCCGAGGCACGAGAAGAAGTTGCCGAGCCGGAAGTTTCGCACGAAGCTACTCCGGTTGAAAGTCACGAAACCGATTTTGCATTTACCGAAAGCGCGCCGGCGGAAGAGGTTTATGACGCAGGATCGCCGTTTGCCGAACCGGTAATGGAAGTGGTGAATGAAGAGACGGTTTCCGAGGTCGAAGCCGTTGAGGTGCAGCCGGTCGAAGAACAGGTGGATGCAGGCGAGGTAATTTTTGACTCCGATGAATCGCGTGGAGCCGAGCTGCCTTCCCCGTTCGACTCTGCTGCAGATTTCGAACCTGCGGGCGCAGGCGTCGGCGTTGGAGGCAAGAAGGGTAAAAAGAGCAAGGAAAAAGCCGTCGAAGTTTCGCCGACAAACGTCGGCCGAGCCACTCGAACTGATCGACAGGTCGATCTACCGATAGACGTTACCGAGGAAGAGCGCAGGCCGCACAACGACGCTCGGCGTTTTGCACGGCTTCTGGTTTCAGAGATCAAGCTCTACAACGAGCAGCGTGTGAACGAAGGCCGCCAGGCTGGCGATCTATATCAAAGGCTTCGCGAAGCAATCGACCGCTCACGCGAGATGTATGATAAACGCGTCCAGCCGCCAGTCGCCGCTAAGTTCGACTATTTTCACTATGAACTAGTCAACACCCTCGCCGACGGCAATCCCGACCACCTAGGCGCCGGCTATCCCGGTTCGACAGTCTAGAAGAAACATTAGTCAGGTTAACTGAGGCTGTCTGCAAAGGCAGCCTTTTTTAGTTCTCGCGTTCGGACGGCGGGATACGGGTCGCGTCGGGTTTGTCGGGCGATGTGTGGCGGTGGACGATCTTCCAGTTTTTGTTGATGAGTTTGAAGATCAGTGTCATTCGGCCGGACGAATCTTCCAATTTTTCTTTATACTCCTGCGTTTGCTTCCATTTGCAGGTGACGTATGCAGCCTTTGGCCCCAGCATTTCGACACGGAGGCCGGTAATGTCGATCGTCACGTTTTTGGTATTAGCATACGCCGCAGTGACATTGGCCTTGACGTTGTCCCAGCCGCTCGTGGCGGTACCATTGTTGTTAAAGATCAACAACTTAGGCCCTTTGTCATAAACGCTCATCACTTTATCGGCATCAACCTGTTTTATGCCTTCGATCAGGCGGTCGAACGCCTCGCGAACGCCCGCTGACTGATCGGCCTTGCCGGCGGCGGCCTTTTGGCCGAATGCCGAAGCCACGAAAACAAAGAAAATTACGGTCCCAAATAAAAGCCTTTTCATAAATAACACCTCACACTAAGATTATAACTATTTTTAACGGGGATAGGACAGATAAGACGATTAGGACGGTTATGACAACTAAACTGACCATTTGGTATCGAAAAAGTTCGAGCCTGCACGATTTGGTTAGGGTTTTGTAGTCAGTAAACTCCTTAACACTCATGTTTCCGCCTTTATCACGCCTAAAGGGCATAACTCTTGCTTGCGGTATGATTTTTGCAATTAAGCGGTTTATGAAGTTGATGTGTTTCAACTGCTCTTCCCCAAAAATCAGCAGGAGGATGTTTTATGAGAGTAGCTGGTAAGTTGATTTGGCCGTTCATTTTTGCGTTGGCGTTTATTACGCTGAGCCGGGTTTTTATACTTGGAGCGACGCCGGCTCAGACGATAAACCTGCCTGATGAAGAGGGCAGTTTTGCTGTCGCTGACGAGGATGCTCCCGAAGTAACGGCACGCGTTGCGAGGATAAGTTTCTTGAGAGGCGATGCGCAGATACGCCGTGCGGAGGGCGGCGATTGGGAACGCGCGACATTGAATCTGCCGATCGTCGAAGGCGACGAGATAACAACCTCGGCCGACGCCCGGCTTGAGATACAGTTTGACAATAATCAGCATTTGCGGCTCGCCGAAAATGCTTACCTCAAGGTCGTTACGCTCAAGGACAATGGAATTGCGTTGAGCCTTTCGCTCGGCACGATGATTGCGCGGATCACGCGATTTGATAAGGACGCTTCCTTTTTTGAGATCGATGCGCCGAAAACGACCGTTGCTGTTCAAAAGGCAGGCGTTTACCGCATCGACGCCGG
>CAZUEI010000394.1:0-2311 GCA_964618985.1 uncultured Chloracidobacterium sp. | reverse complement strand
GAACGCCCTGTCCAATCGGTGAAGACAATTACCTGATTGTCGGAAAGGTCTGGAATCGCGTCTATTGGCGTTCTTAGAAGAGCCCAGTATCCCGCCGCCGCCACCGCAAGATAAAACACGATGACGATGCCGCGATTTTTTAACGACCACTCGATAATCTTGTGGATCATGGTTTGTTACCTAACGGTTACCGGCAAACTGAAGGCTCCTTTTCCTGCTGGCCCTTCGTATGTGATCTGAGCCTGCCATGCGCCTACCATATCAATGTTTACTTTGCCTTTATACATACCCAACGTACCGGTGGTTGTAAACGTCGCGCCGTTGTTCATTTCGCCCATACTGCCCATGGCAGCCATGCGATAGTTAAGAGCTACCGATCCGACATCGACCGGATTTCCAGACGCATCAGTGAACGTTAATGTGAATTCCTGTTGACCTTTCTTCAATGAGCCGTCTGCGTTCGAGATCGTAGCAGTCAGATTGTTTCCGGCCGGGCCGGTAGCAATTGACTTTCCCGAAGGGACACTAACAGAACTGGAACCTGAACCACAGGCCGCAAAAAAAACGATGACGGAAAAAAGCGTAACTGAACCAATAATTAAAAAAGTCTTCTTCATACTGTTTTCTCCTAAAAGTAAATTTGATTTCGAGCCTCGCGTATTCCAAAGGAAGCCGCAAAAAGGCGCGGTATTGCGCAGCAAAAAAGGCGCAGCTCACCAAAAATAGGCGCACTACTCCTATGAAACTAGATCAAAAACGAATTATGTTGGATGTATCTGGGTTGAAATGTTCGCGTTAGAACTAGACGCGAATAGAGCGGCGATTTAGAAGGTTGAACGGTTCTCGTTGGAAACAGAGCCACGATCTGATCGGCAATAGACTGCGAAACAGTCTTGTTTGACGGGTAGAAACTGAATGAAATGCCTGACGGGGTCGGAATAGACTCGGAACAATTAACGGCACAGCAAAGGCGTGTCGCCTCTGCAGAAGGTGAATGATCCTTGCTTCGAGCCTTATCACAGCACTTCATCATTTTCTCGTTAGGAGAATGCAGCGGTGTCCCCGACACAACTCCACCGGCCAGAGCTATGAGTATGAGAAGCAATGTGATCCGCTTAACCATCAGGTATGAATATATTCTTTCGCTCTGACAAAAGTCAATGACAATCGTCGCCGGTTTCGCACGAAAGACTTCGATGCCTTCCTTTGCGATGATCGGAACCATTATCAGAGCTACTACTGGCTCCGCACACCACCAGCCGTAATAAGACATTGAGGATGAGGCCGCAATCTGACTTTAAAACCTAACTTTTCGCTTCGCCAGTTTCTTTTCGCGTTTCGCTTGCCCTCGTCCCACAAATTTACGCAGTTTCCTTTGCGAAGGATGCGTCCTGATCCGGCGTCTATCAAGGTAGATCAATAATCCAAAAAGACTCGCAAGCAAAATACAGGCGATTATTACACCAATAATGAACTGAGTTTCGCGTTGCGCGAGCATCCCTCTAATCAAATCATCGTGGATTCATCAATGTTCAAAACGACAATAAGACCATCACCTTTGCGGCCAGTGTGGGCGTGCTCCTTTATCGCAGAGATGATAGGCTCTATCATCTCGTCGGCGCAGACAATTTCGAGGCGCTTGTTCGCGCGTAAAGGATTTATTGTGTCGTCCGGTGTTTTGCCTCGCTGACCGAACCCTTCGGTGTTGGTAATGGTCACGCCGGGAAAACTATCAATATCCTCAAATGCCACTACCAGCCTGTCAATCACGAATGGCCTCACGACGGCAATTATCAATTTCATATTACGCTCCTTCGAGTTCTCCTTCTATATCACGCTCCAGCCAGCCGTAAAGCATCGGGAGGAACAATAATTTTAAGACGGTTGAAAGCATTAGCCCGCCGATAACGACGGTTGCCAAGGGTCGTTGGACTTCGGCACCGGCGCCGGTTGCAATCGCCATCGGGACAAAGCCGAGCGTTGCGACTAGTGCGGTCATAAGGATAGGACGCAGGCGAGCCTCGGCACCTTCCCGGACGGCTTGCGCGACGGAACGACCTTCGTCGCGTAGATGATTAATATAGCTGACCATCACAACGCCGTCGAGAACAGCAACGCCAAACAGCGCGATAAATCCGACGCCTGCAGAAATCGAAAACGGCATTCCCGTCACGAACAACGATAGGATACCGCCTACAGCAGCCAACGGAATGCTTGTGTAGATCAAAACGGCCTGCTTCACTGAATTAAAGGTCGTGAACAGCAGAACAAAGATAAGGAAAAGCGCGATAGGGACGACGATCATCAATGT
>CAZUEI010000393.1:0-2316 GCA_964618985.1 uncultured Chloracidobacterium sp. | reverse complement strand
TCGACAAACTCGCAGCCGATTTTGACAAGATCGATCCAAATACGCCGACCTATGTAATTTGTCAGGGCGGCTACCGCTCAAGCATTGGCACGAGCATTCTGGAAAACGCGGGATTCAAAAAAATATACAACGTTACTGGCGGCACTGCTGCATGGATAGCAGCCGGGCTCGAAACCGAAGTTTCTGCGACCGCCTGTGCAAACTCGAAGTAGGAGGAAATAATGAAGTCTTTATTACTTATTACCGCAGCAGTTTTTATTCTAGGTGGCTGCCAAAGTGCCACTACCAAAAATACGGATTCGGGTGTTCCGAATGTCGCGACGGATATCAAAGAAGTATCGCCGGTCGAGGCTCAGGCTGCCGTTTCCAAGGCATATTCTCAGTTTGTCGATGTTCGCACGCCGGAAGAATACTCGAGCGGACACGCGGCAAGGGCGGTCAATATCCCGATCGATACGCTCACATCGAAACTCGACACGCTTGAGAAGAGTGAGCCCGTGTACCTTATTTGTCAGACCGGTAATCGTTCGAAAAAGGCCGCCGTTATGCTCAAAGAAGCCGGATTCAACAATGTACTGAATGTCACCGGCGGAACAACCGCATGGCAGGCGGCAAACCTTCCGATTGAAACGAAGTCACCTCACGGAGCTCCGCAAGCGCAATAGGTTAGTGCACTCCGTATATGTATGGCTTACTCATTATTGTTGTTTTTGTCGGGCTATGGCTTTTGTTACAGCTTGTGATCCTGCCAAAGCTCGGCTTTCCGACCTGACTGCGTGGGGCATGTGACGCCGGGTCCCGGCGCGAGAAAATCAAAACAAGATCCGATGCCTAAATTTGACCCAAGCAACGCTATTCAGGACTTTTTAGTTTTTGGCGAATTTGGCGATGTAAATCCGTCGATCACTGATTCGTCGACCTTTACTTTCATGAGTCCGGATCGAATGGAAGAGCTTTTCGACCACGAGATCGAAGGTTGTTTTCTCTACTCGCGGCATTGGAATCCGACAAATAAATTCTTGTCCGAAGCATTAGCTCGAATGGAAGATAGCGAGGCCGCGCAATCAAAGGCATCCGGAATGGCGGCGATCTCGTCAACGATCGTCCAGATCTGTGACAGCGGCGATGAGATCATTTGTTCGCGGACGGTCTACGGTGGGACATATGCGCTATTTAAGAATTTTTTGCCGCGGCTTGGCATTAAGGTCCATTTCGTAAATTTACAGGATCTCGACGCTGTCAGCTCTCTCATCAACGACAAGACGCGCGTTATCTACTGCGAATCGATCAGCAATCCTTTATTGGATGTTTCTGATATCCCGAGGCTGGCCACTATCAGTAAGGCACACGGGCTAAAGCTCGTCGTGGACAATACATTCAGCCCGATGATCTTGTCGCCGATCCGTTTGGGAGCGGATATCGTTGTCCATAGCCTCACCAAATACATAAACGGTACGAGCGACTGTGTGGCCGGATGTGTCTGTGCAAGCGATGAGTTTATACACCAACTAACAGACATAAACTCCGGAGCTTCGATGCTCTTTGGGGCGGTGCTCGACAGCACGCGGGCCGCGAGTATTCTAAAGAATCTGCACTCGCTTCACCTGCGGATGCGGCAGCATAGCAAAAATGCACAATATTTGGCTGAGAATCTACAAAAGCTGGGGCTCAAGGTCTTTTATCCGGGATTACCCGAACACCCACAACATAATTTGATGAAAGAGATGATGAACGAAGGATACGGCTTTGGCGGCATGCTCGCATTAGACGTGGGCGATGCTCCGACCGCTAATAAGCTAATGACGCGGATGCAGGAGGAAAAAGTCGGCTATCTTGCGGTCAGCCTTGGCTATTTCAAGACGCTTTTTAGCTCGCCCGGGCACAGCACTTCATCCGAAATCCCGATCGAAGAACGTAAAGAAATGGGACTTAGCGAGGGGCTCGTCCGTTTTTCTGTAGGCCTTGATAACGATATGGAGCAGTCTTTCGAGCGTATAAAACGTTGTCTGGTGGGGACGGGTGTTATCTAAGAAAAGGAACAATAACGGTTCCGTAAGGTTTTTCGGCGTCCCGTTTTCTGCGGATGCAAAACTAATGTAAAATTGCGCTTTGCCGTTGATCTAAAACGCAAGCTACTTATATGTCAGAAGCAACAGAAAAAGCAATAAAAACACGCATCGAGACCGATTCGATGGGAGAGATAGATGTGCCGGTAACGGCGTATTGGGGGGCGCAGACGCAGCGTTCGTTGAAGCATTTCGACATCGGGTTTGACGTGATGCCGCGTGAGGTCATTCGGGCGCTTGGGATTTTGAA
>CAZUEI010000392.1:0-2318 GCA_964618985.1 uncultured Chloracidobacterium sp. | reverse complement strand
AGATCGATGAGCCGCATCGCGGCGGCGTAAAAGATATTTGAAAATTTATTTGGGACGCAAAACGAAGTGAGGTTCTGGGACGCGCTTATTTTACGAACCTCTGTGTTCTGTGTGTCCTCTGTGGTGAAAAAACTCTGGGACGCGCCTGTGTTACAGATTGACACTGATGAGGGCGAAACATTTCTGGGACGCGCGGTCAGAACCGGGAGCGGTAGCGACTGGATTCCTGAAGCCTATTTCTTCTGGGACGCGCTTTGTGTCACAGTGTGACACAGCCTGGGATTCTACTTTGTGCCCTTTGTGCCTTTGTGGTGAAAAGATCTCTGGGACGCGCATTTGTCAGAGTAAGGGCTTCCTAGGGCAAAAATGTTATAGTTTTTAACAACAGAAACTTTGGTGATGCGAAAACTTGTTTTTTTATTTCTGCCCCTTTTACTAGCGATATCGGCTGCAGCGCAAAACCCGGCAAAGTGGAGCCTTTCATCTGATCCTTACGAGGCTGAACTGGCCAAAGGGGCTGAGATAAGAGTCTCACTAAAAGCAGAGATCGAAGACGGCTGGCATCTCTACGCTCTTGAACAGCCCGAAGGCGGCCCGATCGCGACAACAATAAAGGTCACTGAGGGAAGAGCTTTCGCCATCGACGGCAAGCTTGTATCGCCAAAGGCGACCGTCCGTGAGGATCCGCTGTTTACCGGCACAGACGGCAAACCTCTGGTGACCAAATTTTTTTCCGACATTGCGATCTTTACTGTCCCGCTCAAAACGACCGCCAAAACTCTCTTCTACGAAGCACTATCACTCGACGTTCGTTTCCAACTTTGCAACGACAGGTTTTGCTTACCGCCGAGAACTGTTCGGGTCACGTTTGCAGGTTCTGAGGAAGTACGGAAGTTTGGGGCTATCGAACCATTGCCGACGGACGACTCATCAGCCACGACAAACACGACGCCGGTTACAACCAGCCCACAGCCAACCGACCTCTGGTCGTTCATCTGGCTTGCGATCACGTTCGGGGCGATCTCGCTTTTGACGCCGTGCGTTTTTCCGATGATCCCGATCACTGTTTCATATTTTATGAAACATGCCGACGGTAACCGCTCGAGGACTATCAAACTCGCGACGGTTTACTCCGCCGGCATAATCGCGACATTTTCGTTGCTGGGAATGTTGCTGGCGGTCCTTTTCGGCGCTGCAGGGATAAACCTTTTTGCCGCAAACCCGTGGGTAAATCTATTCATTGGAGCGTTGTTCCTGTTTTTTGCATTTAACCTTTTTGGGTTTTACGAGATATCGATACCCTCATCGCTCCTTACAAAACTCGATTCGATAACGCGGTCTGAGGAAGGCAAGGGAAGCGCTTATATTGGTGCATTGTTGATGGGCCTGACGTTTACGCTGACCTCGTTCACGTGCACTTCGCCATTTATCGGCACGATCCTGGTGTCGACCGCCCAGGGCGACTGGAAGATGCCTCTGCTCGGGATGCTCGTTTTTTCGACCGTCTTTGCTCTGCCGTTCTTTGTGCTTGCAACCGTTCCGCGTCTGCTGCACTCGCTGCCGCGTTCGGGCGGCTGGTTAAATTCGGTCAAGGTCGTGATGGGCTTTTTAGAAGTTGCAGCGGCAATGAAGTTCCTTTCAAATGTCGATCTTGTCTGGGGCGCAGGCATGAATGAGAGCGGGGTTCTCAATTACGGCAAGATTTTTACCCGCGAGCTCGTCCTGATCATTTGGGTCATCATCGGGCTAGGCATTTGCACTTATATTCTTGGTTTTTTTAAGTTCAAACACGATTCGCCTATCAAAAAGATTACGCCGCTGCGCATAATATTTACCGCTTTATTCTTTGGCGTTTGCATTTATCTGACAACCGGCGTCATGGGGCGCAAACTTGGCGAACTCGAATCTTTCCTGCCGCCGAAAAACAAGGAATCAGTCTTTAACGTCCTTGGCAATCGACACGAAGAACTGCAATGGATCACGAATAACTATGAGGCCGCGCTTCTGCAAGCCAAAGTAGAGAACAAACGAATCTTTCTAGATTTCACGGGTTACACCTGTACTAACTGCCGCTGGATGGAAGCAAATATGTTCGTGCGGCCCGAGGTCAAAGCCGAGATGGAGAAATTCATTCTCGTAAGTCTCTACACTGATGGCGAAGGCGAGATATACGAACGCCAGCAGCAGATGGAGCAGGAAATGTTCGGCACGGTTGCCCTGCCTTACTACGCCGTTGTGGATGGAAACGGCAAGGTCGTGGCTGCGTTCCCGGGATTGACCCGCAACGCTGAGGAATTTGTTGACTTCTTGAAGAAAGC
>CAZUEI010000391.1:0-2327 GCA_964618985.1 uncultured Chloracidobacterium sp. | reverse complement strand
ACAGCGCGTCCAGCATTTGATCAGCCCAGAACATTACCCAGCTTAACGGAAAAGGTGCCGTAGCGTTCTCGAGCCGTTTGGCAAGATCGTCACCCGAAATATGCTCCATCACCAAAAACTGGTCGCCGTTTTCCGCAAAATGGTCGATCACCTTTGGCAAAACCGGATGGCGAAGCCGCGCCAAGATCCTTGCTTCACGCTCAAATGCGCTGCCGAGAGCACTGTTGTCGTTGAAAAAAGTGCGCTTCAGAGCCACGGCACTGCCCAAACGTTGATCGACCGCCAGATAAACTTCGCCCATACCGCCTTTCCCTATCATCTGAACGACGAGATAGCGGTTTTGGATCATTGAGTTAGGAGCAAGTGGTTTCATTAATCAAGTTGACAAAAGGATAAGTATAACAAAAAACTAGTTGATCCTTAATTTGTTGGGCTGAAGCATTGCAGGCATTCCGACATGTTGAAAACAGCGAATTTGACCTTTAACCCGATGCTTGCACGGCGTCCCCTTTTTCGTCTCCGCGCCGCAGAAATACATCTCAGCGGCTGTCTCGATCAGCGGCTTTTGCTGCTTTGGCGGTTCCAGCATCCGAGTCTCGGCCTTATTCAACACGGCTGGATTTTGTGATTCGGGAACAGCCTGAACAGACTTTGCTGCATTAACATCAGCTACCGAAATATCTTTCTTTGCGGCCTGTGCAACAGGCATAGCTTGTTCAGCCAACTTTCTCGGCTGCTTTACAAACTGAGTTTCGGAAACTGAATTACCACTTTTCAAATATCCGCCAATGCCGAACAAGCCAATAATTAGTCCGAGCCCAACAACAATTCGCGGTATCAGGTCATGGCCTTTATATACAGATTCACAAACCTGACAAAAGCGGCGGCTGGTAAAAATTCCCCAGTCGGCACGGTCGATCTTTTCTCCACAATTTGCGCAAAAGTTTGGCCGAAAGAGCATCTCCTTCACCGTTCAGAAATATTAGCTTTGAAATTGCCGCCATAAAATGCAGGATCTTCTACATCATTCATGGTTAAAAAAAGTATAAACCAAAAACCATTAAGTGTTAAACCGAAAGCTGTGTGTATAAGGTTTTTATCTGCTTCTATTATACAACCTTGCCTCTGAATTCCGCGTCATAATTGCTAAGATTTGATTATGATCTTCCGAAAGACGATCTTCCCGCTTATTTTTATTTTGATTGCAACTATCGTCGCCGCTTCTCAAGACGACGATCCTATCCGCGTCGATTCGACGATCGTCCGGCTCAACGTCGGTGTCGTGGATCCTAAGGGCAGGCCGATAACAAATCTGGATAAAAGCAATTTTGAATTGTTCGAGGACGGCGTGAAACAAGAGATCACTCGTTTTGAACCAAGTGCGGCACCTTTCAGCGTCGTTATAATTCTGGATATGTCAGGTTCGACGATTGGTTTTCGGCAAACTATCAGAATGTCTGCATCACGTTTTGTTGATGCCCTCTCTCCGGAAGATCGGGTTGCAGTGATTGAATTTTATTCGCCGACCAAAAAAGGTTCCGATCGCAAACCGAAGATCAATCTTCTAAATGATTTCACGACAAGCCGCGCGGCAATTCTCAACTCCATCAATGTCGCCAACGGCGAAGGCAAATCACCTGTATATGAAGCCATCAACCTCGCCATTGAAAAACTAGCCAAAGAAAAGAGCCGCCGCAAAGCAGTTATCCTCCTTACCGATGGCGTAGATACGATTGTAAAAGATAAAGACCGCGAGCTATTGGAACAACTCAAAGATGACCAGATCGCAACTGCCATAAAACCCGAAGCCAATGACATTCTCAACCGCGTCCTAAATCGTGCCGATATACAAGGCGTGACCATTTACCCGCTTGCATTGCCGACAGGCGACCCGGCAAAGCTGGCCGACCCGACGCCGCGTCAGGTAGCTATGTTCAAAGCCGCACGCCAACGTTTGCAGATCGTCGCCGACCGCACAGGCGGCACTCTGAACTCAATAAACCGACTAGAAGAAATGGGCCGCATCTATGCTCTCGTTGCCGCCGACCTGCGAACCCTCTACACTATCGAATACCAACCCACAAACGAAAAACGCGACGGCAAATGGCGCGCAATCAAACTCGAAGTTAAAAATCCCAACCTGATCTCACGCACACGGCCAGGCTACTTTGCAAAGTGAAAAGTTGAAAGTGGAAAATGGAAAGTTATCATTTTTTAGTTTTCCACTTTCCATTTTCCGTTTTCCGTTTTTTTTGCTAATATATTCGTTCGCTGTGCACCCGTAGCTCAGCTGGATAGAGTACTTGACTACGAATCAAGGGGTCGCA
>CAZUEI010000390.1:0-2329 GCA_964618985.1 uncultured Chloracidobacterium sp. | reverse complement strand
TGAGTATTTGAAAAGCATGACGCTTCTCGAAGCGTCGGAATTGGTCAAGGAACTCGAAGAAGTATTCGGCGTTTCGGCGGCAGCGGCAGCGGCTCCGATGATGATGGCGGCTGGTGCAGGCGCGGGCGGCGGCGATGCTGCTCCTGCGGCTGAAGAAAAGGACGCGTTTGACGTTATCCTTTCATCCGCGGGCGGCAATAAGATCGCTGTTATCAAGGTCGTTCGCGAAGTCGTCGCCGGTCTAGGCTTGAAAGAAGCCAAGGATCTGGTTGATGGCGCACCGAAACCCTTAAAGGAAGGCGTTTCTAAGGCCGAAGCCGACGAGATCAAGACCAAATTGACGGAAGCCGGTGCGACCGTTGAACTCAAATAGTTAAGGCAACCATTCCGGAACGCCGGCCATCGTACCGGCGTTCTGCGTGGCTTGCATTAGCAAAAACCTACTGGTAAACTAAGTGGTTCGCGCCTTATTTCTATTATTTCGGGCTCGAATGGCCGGCACCGTCGGATCGGAAACGCAATTATTTTATAAGGGTTTCCGTTGGCTTTAGACGCGACATCTGTCGCAAACAAGTGGAGAGTGAGTGTCTCTTTTTGGCACGCTCGGAAAACATGAAATAAGCAAAAACTGCTTGTAAGCGGTCTGGGTAAGCTATACCTTTGACCGCATTTGCCGTCTGTGTCGCAAAATTTTTGTAGGAGCCGCCGTTACGTGCATCGTATCAGCAACTTTCACAAAAATCAACAGTTTTTTATAGCCCGCAATTAATTATATGATCAATAATCCTCTTCAAAGCAGCCCGAACGGCCTCGGACGACGCACAAGCCAGTCGCCCGAGCGTGTGGATTTTTCCAAGATCTATACGTCCGCGCAGATCCCAAACCTGATCGAGGTCCAGCGCGAATCGTATAACCGCTTTCTGCAGATGGACCTAATCCCGGAGGAACGCGATTACATCGGCCTGCAGTCCGTATTTGCGTCGATCTTTCCGGTTTCGGATTTTCGCGAAACAGCAACGCTCGAATATGTCGAGTATCAGATCGGCAACTGGCAGTGCAAGTGCGGCAACCTCGAAGGCCTTCAGCACCTTCGAGCCAATTGTAAAAATTGCAGCGCCAAGATCAAGGTCGACCCCTTTAATCCGGCCGAGGTGCTTTGTAAAAACTGCGGAACTTTTAACGCCGTCCGCCCCAATCTTTGCGACAACTGCGGCGAACCAGTCGGCCTCAAGCACAAGCACGATCAGCAGGAATGCCAGGAACGCGGAATGTCCTACAGCGTCCCGCTCAAGGTAAAGATCCGTCTGACGGTCTATGACAAGGACCCGGAAACGAATGTTTCGACGATCCGCGACATTAAGGAAGAAGACGTTTTCTTTGGTGAGATACCGCTGATGACCGACAATGGCACGTTTATCATCAACGGCACGGAACGCGTCATCGTTTCGCAGCTTCATCGTTCACCCGGTGTATTTTTTAAGGGCGACCGCGACGATTATCTGGCGAAGATCATCCCCTATCGCGGCTCGTGGGTCGAATTTGAGTACGACCAGAAAGGTATCCTTCACGCCCGTCTCGGCAAACGCAAGATCATCGCGACCGTCTTTTTGCGTGCATTGGGGCTGTGGCTCAATCCGCAGATCGACATGAAGACGGTCTCGGACAACATTCTCGAAGAAGTTGTAAAGAACGCCGATTATCCTGATTCGAGCATTCTTAAACTCTTTTATGTGACTGATGAGGTGAACGTCGAGAAAGGCAAGCTCTCCATCCAGGTAAAGAAAGACGGCGAGACGCATCTTGTTGGAATGCGTGCCGAAGAGGACATCAAGGACAAAAAGGAAGATGTCGTCCGAAAGGGCAAAAAGATTACCAAATCAGCGATCGCCGATCTGCGGCGTCTTAAAAAGGCCAAGGTTCAGGTAGTCGCGGCCGATCTTGAAGGAGCCTTTGCTCTTGATGATGTTGTCAATACGGAAACGGGTGAAGTCATCGTCGAGGCCAACACCGAGATCGTCGCCGGCAAACTTCAACAGATCATCGATGAAGGCGTAAAGAGTTTCTCGGTCTTTTTCCCGAAACGCGACATTATCGGCGAGGTTATTTCGGCGACATTGAAAAAAGACCCGATATCGAAACCGGTCGATGCCCTTCTCGAGATATACCGCAAAATGCGTCCCGGCGACCCTCCGACCGTACCAACATCCTATCGCCTGCTCGAAGGTATGTTTTTCGACGCACGCCGGTTCGATCTGTCGCGTGTCGGTCGCCTGAAATTCAACATCAAAATGGGCCGCCCCGAAAAGGACCGCATTAAAGATCAGCTTTT
>CAZUEI010000389.1:0-2338 GCA_964618985.1 uncultured Chloracidobacterium sp. | reverse complement strand
GCGCTCGGCCTGCATGCCAGAGCGGCAGCAAAACTCGTCCGGCTCGCTAACACGTTCAGCAGCAGCGTCACGCTCATGCGCATTGATCCCGATGTTAGTGCGGACGGCAAAGATATCTTGAGCGTTTTGCAGCTCGCCGCCGGATTCGGCGTCAATGTAACTGTCGTTGTTGACGGCAGTGACGAACATGACGCGATTGCGGCCATAGACGAACTTTTTTTGGATGGATTTGGAGAATTGGATTAGCATTTTATGACCGATAAGAAAATAGGTATCTTAGGTGTGCCGCTTGGGTTTGGCGCCGGAAAAACGGGAAGCGAGCTTGGCGTTAATGCGATGCGGCTGACGCGATTTCGCGGGCAGAATCTGGCGGAACATATACGAAATGGCTACGAAGTCATCGACCACGGAGATGTCGCGATCGTCCAGCCAGAACCCGGCTCGAACGGCGACAATCCAAAGCATCTCGCCGAAATGCTCGCCACCTCGGCAAATATTATCGACGCTGTCAAAGCGATGTTAAATGACGGCGAACTGCCGATCATCCTCGGCGGCGACCACTCGATAGCGATAGCTACGTTTTCCGCCATTGCCAGTCATTACAAACAGCAGGGAAACGAGATCGGGCTGATCTGGTTTGACGCACACGCGGACATCAACACGCCTGAGACCTCGCCGTCAGGCAACATCCACGGCATGCCGCTGGCGGCGATACTCGGCCACGGCAACGCCGAACTCGTCAACCTCTGCGGCTACGCTCCAAAGCTCGACGCCAAATACTTCGCCCACATCGGGGCCCGCGACATTGATCAAGGCGAACGCTCCACTATTGAAAAACTCGGGCTTCGCAATAATTTCTTCACGATGAGCGACATCGACAAACGCGGTATGGCCGAGTGCGTCGAAGAAGCAATCAACATTGCGTCCCAGGCTCCCGGCGGTTACGCCGTGACGTTTGACATCGATATGATCGACCCGCGATTTGCACCCGGTTCGGGCACGCTGGTCCGCGGCGGCACGACGTACCGCGAAGCCCATCTCGCCCTCGAGATCATCGCCGCCCATGGCGGAATGCGCTCCTTCGAGATCGTCGAGGTCAACCCAATGCTCGATCAAAGCAACATCACAGTCGAACTCGCCTGCGAACTGATACTCTCGGCATTGGGTAAGACGATATTGTAAAAGGGACGGTAACAATATAATGGATAATCTCAATAAGATCACGATCATCATAATTCGATTGCAAGCACTCGCGTTTATCCTCTCAGGTCTTCTTTATTGGGCCGTCATCGCCGGAACGTTTGTCATTGCGTCCCTGAGCGATGTTCCAAGCACCGTCGAAAACTACACTTCTTACCTCATGATCAGCGTCGGCTATCTGCTTGTCGGCGTTATCCTCTACGCAAGAAGCCGATCATTAGCGGACTATTTCATTCGTGGTGTCGAAATCGATTAGTGCTGGGATGCGTCCCAGAGATTTTTTCAACGCAAAGTCGCAAAGAAGCAAAGCCGCAAAGAAATCCGAGAAAAGCCCGTCCCAGAGATTTTTCACCACAAGGACACAAAGGTCGCAAAGAAGAATCACAGGCTGTGTCACAGTGTGACACATTGCGCGTCCCAGGATTCATTCGCTCCTTTCAACGCAATCGCCGAGCGAAAAAGCTGTGCTTTTCCGACGGGTAGTAATGGATCCTCGCGGCTACGCCGCAATTCTTTGAGCACGAGAGGCGGCACAGCCGCATCGGAAAGGGCCTGAGACGGAAAAGCGAAGCTTTTCCGCTTGGCGACAAGAATTTCTTGTGCTCGCGCGTCCCAAAATAAATTTTCAAATATCTTTTACGCCGCCGCGTTGCGGCTTGGTTTCTGATCGATCACATTCCCTACGGCGTTGCCGCAGGCTAAATTACAACGCACCTTCGGTGCTTAATTTGTTACGGGAGAGCCGCGTCCCGGAGAGATTTTCACCACAGAGGGCACAAAGAACACAGAGGGATCTATTCTCTGCCTGCTTTGCGCTCTATGCGTTAAAATGTTTTCCGCGCGTCCCAGAGATGGGAGAGAGTAAAACGGTGACAGGCCCTTTGTATCGTCGCCCAACATATCAGAGAACGCTGCCGGCTCGAGATCCGGGTGATCACTTGATCTCAGGACAGACTGATAGACGCCGCCCGGGCCGAAGCGGCTTTCGAGCAGCGTTTCGAGGATGCTCTCAATAAAGGGCAGTCTCTCGTCAAACGCGATCTCAGAACGGCGGATAAAAAACTGCGGGTGGCTGTTTGGTGATATTCGGTGAATGCGATTTTGGTACATGGCCTCAACATAGCATCAAAATATTTTT
>CAZUEI010000388.1:0-2340 GCA_964618985.1 uncultured Chloracidobacterium sp. | reverse complement strand
TTGGGACACAGTATTTATAACGGAGACATATGTTTCGATTTAATAACGATAACAAGACGCAATTAACGACAAATTACGAAGCGATCCGCATTTCTCTGGCATCGCCGGAGAAGATCCGTTCGTGGTCGCACGGTGAGGTAACCAAGCCCGAGACGATCAACTACCGGACCTTCAAACCGGAGCGTGACGGCCTGTTTTGTGCCCGTATTTTCGGTCCCGTGTCGGATTGGGAGTGTCTCTGCGGCAAATACAAGCGTATGAAACACCGCGGCGTTATCTGCGACAAGTGCGGCGTCGAGGTCACTCAGAGCAAGGTTCGCCGTGAGCGGCTCGGCCATATCGAGTTGGCCTCGCCCTGCTCGCACGTTTGGTTCTTTAAAGGATTGCCGTCGCGTATCGGTCATCTTCTCGACATTACGCTCCGCGATCTCGAAAAGATACTTTACTTTGAGACATACATCGTCGTCGATGAGGGTGACGTACCCGATCTCAAGCAAAAGGATCTGCTCACAGATGAGCGTTTCCGCGAATTGACCCGCGATTATCCAAACCAGTTCGTCGCAAAGATGGGTGCCGAAGCGATCAAGGATCTTCTCGCGCAGATCGACATTGCGGAACTCGTCGAAGATCTGCGTGGAAAAATGCGTGAAGAATCGTCGCAGCAGAAGAAGCTCAAGTATTCCAAACGTCTAAAAGTATCGAATTCGTTCCTGCGTTCTGGCAACAATCCGCAATGGATGATCCTCGATGTGATCCCGGTCATTCCGCCGGAACTGCGGCCGCTCGTGCCTCTCGACGGCGGACGCTTTGCGACATCGGATCTTAACGATCTGTATCGCCGCGTTATCAACCGGAACAACCGTCTGAAAAAGCTTATTGAGCTTCGGGCTCCTGAGGTTATCGTCCGCAACGAGAAACGAATGCTGCAAGAGGCAGTTGACGCTTTGTTTGACAACGGCCGCCGCGGCCGCGTTCTTCGCGGTGCGAACAATCGTCCGCTCAAATCATTGAGCGGAACGCTCAAGGGTAAGCAGGGACGTTTTCGTCAAAACCTGCTCGGAAAACGTGTAGATTATTCGGGACGTTCGGTGATCGTGGTCGGCCCCGAGCTCAAACTACATCAGTGCGGTTTGCCAAAGAAAATGGCTCTGGAACTTTTCAAGCCGTTTATTTACAACAAGCTTGAAAAGGACGCCCATGCTGCGACCATAAAACAGGCACGCGAAATGGTCGAACGCCAGGAGCCTATCGTTTGGGACATTCTCGAAGAGGTCATTCGCGAGCATCCGGTTCTTCTAAACCGTGCTCCAACGCTTCACCGTCTCGGCATTCAGGCTTTCGAGCCGGTTTTGGTCGAGGGCAAGGCGATCAAGATCCATCCGCTTGTCTGTACGGCATTTAACGCCGACTTCGACGGCGACCAGATGGCGGTTCACATTCCGCTGTCGGCGGAGGCACAGATCGAGGCGAGTGTGCTGATGCTTGCGTCGAACAATCTGCTTTCACCGGCCAGCGGCCAGCCGATCGCGGTTCCTTCGCAGGACATCGTTCTCGGTTGTTACTATTTGACGCTCGCACGCGATGAAATGAAAGGCGAGGGCAAGGTGTTCGGCTCGATCGATGACGTTCTGCTCGCTCTTGACGCAGGAGCTGTCGAAACACAGTCGAAGATCAAGCTTCGCTGGCGCGGCGATCTGATCGATCTGACACTTGAGCACAACATGCAGGACGTAATGCGTGCGACCGCTCGTGAAAACGTCGACCTTATTCTTGAAACGACCGCGGGACGCGTAATCTTCAACGAGCGTTTAACCCGCGACGGATTGCCGTATGTCAACGGCGTGTTGAAGAAGAAAGGGCTGCAGAGTCTGGTGACATTTTGCCACCTGCGGCTCGGCCACGATGCGACCGTTGCACTGCTAGACGACCTGAAGGCAATGGGCTTTCTCTATGCAACGAAGGCCGGCGTTTCGATCGGCATCGACGACATGGTCACGCCTGCAAGCAAGAAAGGTATTATCACCAAAGCACTGAAAGAAGTCGAGAAACTTCGCAAGCAGTATGAAGATGCGACCATGACCGACATGGAACGCACGAACAAAGTGACGGCGATCTGGTCGGATGTTACCGATCACGTTGCAAAAGAAATGTTCGCTGCGATGCATTCTCGCGAAAAGGAACGTAAAGAGTTGAATCCGATCCTCGTGATGGCCGACTCGGGTGCTAGAGGTTCGGACGCTCAGATCCGGCAACTTGCCGGTATGCGGGGACTGATGGCCAAGCCGTCGGGCGAGATCATCGAAAATCCGATCCTTGCGAATTTCCGCGAGGGTCTTGACG
>CAZUEI010000387.1:0-2341 GCA_964618985.1 uncultured Chloracidobacterium sp. | reverse complement strand
AAATGGCATTACTGAAGAGTGGATTGAAACAAGGCTAATAGACGTAATCGACGAAAAACCTAAAAATGGTTACTCTGCCAAGCCTGTAAGCAAGGCGACATCGTGGAGAGTTGTAACTTTAACGGCAACAACATCAGGCATATTTAGCCCGAATCATTTTAAATATTTCGATGAAGAAATACCTGATGATTCACCGTTTTGGATACATGACGGAGATATACTTATCCAGAGAGGAAATACAATAGAATATGTCGGTGTCCCAGCTATATATAATGGACCAAGTAAAGTCTTTATATTCCCTGATCTAATGATTCGTATACGAGCCAATAAAAAAATTACAACTGAATATCTATATATTTATTTATCTTGTGAGGATTCTCGGGAATATTTGCGTCAAAGGGCAACTGGATCACAAGGAAGTATGCCGAAAATCAACCAAACAACCCTCGTTAGTTTGCCAATAAAAGTTCCACACATTTCAGAACAAGCCGAGATAGTCCGACGTGTCGAACGTCTCTTTGCCCTAGCCGATGCTCTTGAAAAGCGTGTCGCTTCAGCGACGATTCGGGTTGAGAAAACAACCCAAGCTGTGCTCGCTAAAGCCTTCCGGGGCGAGCTTGTGCCGACAGAGGCAGAGCTAGCTCGTCAGGAAAGGCGGGAGTACGAACCAGCGGCTGATCTCCTATCACGGATTCAGGCTAAAGTGAGTGCTCAGAAACCATCAAAGGGCAAGAGAAAACGGTGAGTCAGTGAGTACGATTTTCTATTCCTGGCAGTCCGACTTGCCCAACGCCACAAACCGCGGGCTGATTCAGGCCGCACTGGAAGAAGCCGCAAAGAAGATTCGAGCCGACGATAGCATCGCCGTCGATCCTGTTGTGGATCGTGACACCAGCGGCCTTCCAGGGGCGCCTGACATCGCTCATGCAATCTTCGCCAAGATCGACCGGGCACTTGCATTTGTTGCCGATGTATCGCTTGTTGACACAAATGTTGGCGGTCGGCGAACGCCGAATCCAAACGTACTAATCGAGTTGGGCTACGCCGTAAAGACCCTCGGTTGGGAGCGGATCGTGCTGGTCATGAATACAGCGTATGGTGAGGTCGCCGATCTGCCGTTTGACCTACGCCAGAAGCGGGTGCTTCCGTACTCGCTCGCCGATGGTGATGCGGACAAAGCCGGCGTCCGGCGTCCTCTCGCCGCCCAATTCGAAGGTGCGATTCGACTGCTGCTGAACCACCTCCCGCCTCCGCCCCCTGCACACACAACACCGTCTGCTGCCGATCAATTGATAGCCGCGGTAGAGTCTCAATCTCCGAACCGGTCCATACTTGCCCGCAACTATGTGCGGGGCTTTTTGAAAGAGATCGATCGATTAGCGCCCACCCTCCCGGATACGGATGACTTGGATGAGTTGTTTATGGAGGTACTACCCGCCACGGTTCCTCTAATGGTAGACCTGGCGCGTATCAGTGATATCGTTTCACTCATCGATGATACCGCGACAGCAAAGATTCTTTTTAAGGAATTGACTGAGATCGCTAAGAAATACACGTTTACCGGAAGTGGTTCTTACCGAAACGAAGATTTCGATTTCTATCATTATGTCGGACATGAATCTGTGGCTGTCTTAGCATCTCCATTTGTGCGCGATAGAAAATGGGAACAAGTTGTTTCTGTATTTCAGGAATCATTTTTGCTTCCAGACAAGAGCATAACTACATTCGGCTATCTCTCCTACTTTGTCAGACTATTTCCTTATCGCAATAAGAGAATTCATGCGAACCGAATATCTCTCCATGCCGATGTCCTAAAAGATCGCTACTCCCAGCCACCACTCTCAGAATTGATCTCCTTCGAACAATTCGTAGAGACTGATTTTTTCCTCCGTGTTCTTGACGCTGCACTCCATCCGAAGGCCACTGGGGCAGACGCGTGGCGGCCATGGAGTTCAATCTTCGGCGGAGGTCGTACCCCAGGGTTCATCCAAGAGTTAGCATCGAAACGAAAGGCTGATGCTCTAATACGAGCACTTTCAATCGATGATGCCACTACTCTGCGAAACCTTCTCCTTGAGCAGAATAAATTTGTCGCAAGAATGTGGTCGAGTAGTGGGGGATTCCTTCACGATGAAATTCTGACTTATTGGGATCCAGATAGCATGTGTGCACTACCGTGAAAGGCTGGTCCGCGCTATTCACTGCTAAATTTGAAGATTCTGATGGCGAATTCGTTCGCCTTCGGCTTGCGGAAAACCTCCAAAAAGCGAAAACAACAGTTGGAAATGTTAATGTCTGTTGTTTTTGGTTTTGCTTCATTTTGTTTCTATCCGGCGAATGT
>CAZUEI010000386.1:0-2347 GCA_964618985.1 uncultured Chloracidobacterium sp. | reverse complement strand
GAACATCTGCGGCTCGTTGACCCGCGACTGTTCGACTACGCGGGTCGCTGATGCTTACACGACGATGAAAACTTACCGTGACATAATAAAACGAGTTGCTCAGGAATATGCTGTGATCCGCGTCGGCGGGCGCTCTCCGGTCGTGATGGTCGGCGGCCAAATTGTGGGCGGCGGTGTAAAGGCACTCGGGACCGTCTTTGCCTACAGCGACGTGCCATGGTTCTATAAATTCAAATCGGAACAGATCTCTTGTTGCGATTGTTTTCATCCGTCCGGGCTTGGTCAGAATGCGCTCGCTACTCTGCTTAAGAATGGCCTTTCCTGTACTAGGGCAAATCCTTGCTGCAAAGACACCGGCGACGTGCTGGCCGATGGAAAGTGCTCGACTTTGAATTACGTTCAAACCTATTACAATGGCTTATTCTGATCCAGAATATCTGATACAATTGCCCCGAAAATATGTTGAAAGTGGAAAAATTGATAGACGGCTTAATCGCGATAAGGGAAGAAGATTTCACGTGTGACAATGTGTATCAATTTCTCGCCGACAATCCAGTCGATGTAGATTCGATAACAAGATACTTTCACTGGAGTCCCGATTTTTACACTCGTAACTTGATCTATAAGGACCCCCGCTTCGAGATGCTGGCTATCTGTTGGGAAAGCGGACAGGCTTCAACTGTCCATAATCACGCAGATCAGAAATGCTGGATGATGGTTCCGGTCGGACGCCTTCGCGGGCAGAACTTTGCCGTCACTGAAATAGATGAATCACAAAGTTACTGCAAACTGCATGAAACAGATAGTTTTGAGCTTTCCGATTGTCTCGCCGCAAAGGTCGAACTCGAAGAGCCGATCCACCAGATACTCAATCTAGCCGAATATGGTGAGCGCTCCGTGAGCATTCACATCTATTCGAAACCGTTCGACCGCTGTCTCTCCTACTGCCGCGACACTGACACGTTCAAAGAAGTTCAGATGTTCTACACAAGCATTGACGGCAAACTCTGCGACGGCGTAACGCTTTGAGATGAAGCCGCTGCGCACAATTCAACTTGCGGCGTTTGTTTTGGTTGTTACGGTATACGTCGTACTCCGTTTTTGGCATCTTACCGATTCATGCCTGTGGTTTGACGAGATCTTTAGCGTTCATGCCGCCGAACATTCTTGGGATACGATCTTTTCATTCATTGCCCTCGACCTTATACATCCGCCGCTGTTTTATGTCCTGCTAAAAATCTGGATCGCGATCGGCGGCGAAAGTCTTTTTTGGCTGCGGTTGTTTTCAGTCATTTTCGCTGTTGTTTCACTCGTTCCATTCATTTTGTTTCTGCGTGAGATGAAACAAAAAAGATGGGTCGAAATTGTCGCCATATTTCTACTGGCCGTTAACGGATCGCTTATCAAATATTCCCAAGAAGTGCGGATGTATAGCCTTTTGCTATGCCTTTCGCTATTTTCAATGTGGCTCTTTGCCCGATATTTTGTTAGAGGCAAAAGTTTCGTTCCGCTTGTCTGCATCAACTTGCTGTTGATCTACACGCACTATTTCGGTTGGTTTGTAGTCTTGTCCGAAATTGCCGCCATCCTGCTGTTCCAACACATCAAATGGCGGCGCATGTTCCTGATGTTTGCCGTTTTGTTAGCATGCTTCACGCCTTGGGTCTATGCTGTCTGGAATGCGGCTCATGCAGGTTCCGACTTTGGGCAAAACATCGGTTGGGTGACTCGGCCTAAACTGTTCGACATTTTCCAATTCGTCCTCGATCTGATCGAGCCAATTTATTATCAGGCGACCAATATCGATCCTGCTTCGATTTACCGCGTGTCATTACCCATATTATTGATCGTCCTGACAGCGGTTTGTTTCTATTTTGCAACCTGGAAACAACATGACGAGCCCGAGCGTCAATACATAAAATTACTTGGTTTGTTCACAGTCTTTCCTTTAACGATAGCCTTCGTGATCAGCTGGCTTTTGCCGTATTCGATCTGGGGAACGCGGCATCTGATTATCGTTTTTCCTCCTTTCGCCATCGGCATTGCAAGGGCAGTTATAACGATGTCCGTTAGTTCGCGGAAAAGCGTCTTTGTTACGCTTCTAATCCTATTCACAGGTTATGGCTTTTTCATTCAAGCCAGCCGTCCGGGTGAGCAGACGGTTTTGTGCAGTTTTGAGTCAATGGGTCCGCAGCTTGAGCAGCGGATCAAGCAGTTCGAACTGCGGCGAAAAGTTCCAATGTACGTCGCCGAAGATCTCGCAGCTTATCTCCTTTGGTTTGGATCTCGTAAAGAGTCGCCGGACATCGTAAAGCTTGTTGGTGTGCCTGGCACTGCCGAAGACAAA
>CAZUEI010000385.1:0-2349 GCA_964618985.1 uncultured Chloracidobacterium sp. | reverse complement strand
GTGTTCTTGCCGAGATGGATCATCTTGGTGCCGGTGTCGGCGATCTGGGCGTTGTTTGTCAGAGCGACCGAGTAAAATTCACCGATCGAATTGTCGCCCTGCAATATCACGCTCGGATATTTCCAGGTAATCGCCGAACCTGTCTCGACCTGCGTCCACGAGATCTTTGAGTTGACGCCGCGGCACGCGCCGCGCTTTGTCACAAAGTTATAAATACCGCCCTTGCCGTTCTCATCGCCGGCATACCAGTTCTGCACGGTAGAGTATTTGATCTCGGCATCATCAAGAGCCACAAGCTCGACGACCGCCGCATGAAGCTGATTCGTATCAAACTGCGGCGCGGTGCAACCTTCGTTATAGGCGACATAGCCTCCTTCCTCAGCAACGATCAGCGTGCGCTCAAACTGCCCCGCCTCCTGCGTGTTAATGCGAAAATATGTCGAGAGCTCCATCGGACAGCGAACGCCTTTCGGTATAAAAACAAACGAGCCGTCCGAAAAAACCGCTGAATTCAAAGCTGCGTAATAGTTGTCATTCACCGGAACGACGGAGCCGAGATATTTTTGGATCTTGTCAGGATAAAGTTCAACGGCCTCAGTAAACGAGCAAAATATCACGCCCGCTTCGAGCAACTTTTTCTTGTACGTGGTCGCCACCGAAACCGAATCGAACACAGCATCAACCGCTACGTTAGCGAGCATTTTTTGCTCGGTAATTGGAATGCCGAGCTTCTCGAATGTCTTGATCAACTCAGGATCGACCTCGTCGAGGCTGGCTTTTTTAGCTTTCTCCTTCGGAGCCGAATAATACGAGATGTCCTGAAAATCGATTCGTGGATATTCAAAATTTGCCCAGTAATCAGGCTCGGTCATCTTCAGCCATTGACGGTAGGCTTTCAGGCGAAATTCCAGCATCCATTCCGGCTCTTTCTTCTTCGAAGAGATCAGACGGACGGTGTCTTCGGAAAGTCCGCGCGCTATCGTCTCGGTCTCAATATCTGTGACAAAGCCGTATTTGTATTCCCGGTTAGTTAATAATTCTGCTGCTGTGCTCATTTATTAGTCCAACGTCACTGCCTACCGCAAACTGCCTACTGCCTACTGAACTGTGGTTCGATGGTTCGATGAATTCCCTGTATCTTGTGAAACATCGCATCGACCGAGCTTTCCGACCCGACTAGCTGTGCCAGAGTGATCTGCGAAAGCGCATTTTCGACGATCTCGTGCAGGCCGACGATCACGGGCCTGATTCCGCAATCACCATTGTGAACGCACGATTCGAGCACGCCGGTATAACTCTCGCAATGTTTGGTCAGCACATCCTGATCCAAAACCCTGATAATCTCGCTGAGACGAATATCATCAGACGGACGCGCCAGAAAATAACCGCCCTTTGTGCCGCGCGTAGAATTTACAAAGCCCGCTTTATTCAGAAGCCACATCAGTTTGCCGGCATTTGCCGTCGAGATGCCTTCGCGCTCAGCGATCTGCGGCAGCGTCAGGCTTTCGCCGTCACGCAGATTTGCAAGCTGCACCAGGCACCGTAATCCGTATTCCTCTTGTGCCGAAATCTTCATAAACTAAATAATCTCAAATCATTACTTTTATGTCAAGATTGCGATAATGTACAAGCTCGCGCGTAAGCAAGGGCGATACTCTCAAGTTGAAAGTACCGCCCTTGCTTACGCGCGTCTTTGCATTTATGTTCTTAACTATCGCCGCCCGAGGTCGTCCGTGGGATCGTAAGCACCCCTTTAATAACACCCCAGTTGCCGGCCGAATCGCGGCCGCGAACATATATCAGATGCGAAGTAGCGGTAACAGCAATACTTGCAATTGCGGATTCAGTTGGGCTGTTGAAACTTCCGTCTTCGGCGATCATTGCGATCGGCACGCCTCCACGCCATGGCGGCGTGTCGATATAGATCTCGACCGCAGTGACATTTTGGCCGCCGTTATTCAGATCGCTGATCTGGGCACGGACGGTGAATCTGTTAAACCGGGTTCGCAATGCGACAAAGGTCTCCGGCGTCGGGCCTTCGCTGCTCATATAAGGCGTTCTGGCAAGCTTTGACAAATAAAGCAAAACCGGACGATTGAGATTCCAAAAGTTGCCGTTCGTACCGCCGTCCAGACAAGTATATTGCGGCATAAATCCGCCGCATGTCCCCGAGCCCATTCCGGTCTCGGTGCTCAATGCCGCAATGCCAAGCTCACCATAGGCCCAATCTTTGGACGACCCGCTTGTTGGATAAAGCTGTATGCTCTGGATCGGATTATAGCCGTTGTAGGCCGCCATTTTTCGGGCGATCGTCTGAAGCTGCATATTAGGCGGCGGCAGTTCATCCTC
>CAZUEI010000384.1:0-2368 GCA_964618985.1 uncultured Chloracidobacterium sp. | reverse complement strand
AGCAGGGCGTTTCGCTCAACGCTTTGATCAATCTGAAATTAGCGGCGTAACCACTATGGCTAAGTTACTTTCTGCATCTGGGTATCAGGGTGATGCGATGAATTTGCCGGTGGCGAGCGTCGAGGCGTCGGTGCCTTATTACGAGTCGAAGATGGGTTTCAGCGTCGTCGAACACGAGACCGAGCCAATGAGTAAGGCTGTCTTAGAGCGCGACGGCGTCCGCTTTGCGATAGCTGAGAACGGCGGTGATCCTGAACAGGATGGCTGTGCGTTTCACACCGACGATGCCGAAGGTCTTCGCAGTGAATTCATCACAAACGGCCTCGAAAACATAGGCGAGATCAAGGACGAATCTCGCGACGACGGCTCGCGTTTCAAAGTCTTTTTCGTCATCGCTCCCGACGGCCTCTGCTATTGGTTCGGTGAAAAGTTATAAGGCGTTCCGACCTCTTCCAACCTGTCTACAAACCGCATGCTAAACTTACCTCAATACACACTCGTTGTTCCCGAGGACGAGCCGTGCGGATGCGAAAGTGGAAAGACATTTGGTGAATGTCACTTGGTTAATGGAAACGTCATAATTCATCCGCAGCCATTTGTGATGCCACGTATCACAACGAATAACCGACACAGAAGATGTTATCTGAACTCAACTTGGGACTGCGGACATAAGATTACGGGCGAGCACATTCTTTCTAAAACACTCATTAAGAAAATCGCAACCAAATCATTCGACATCCGACAAGGAGACAACGTGCGCACGTATGGAATAGATAGCCAAAAGTTCACGGTTAAGCGTCTCTGCGATCGACACAATCGAGCCTTCCATCGTATAGATCACGAAGCCGGCCGTTTTATGGGTGCGGTTCAACGCATTAACTCAGATATTAAGAATATCTCCGCTGGTCAATTGCGGCTCTATTTTTTCAATTTGTTCGATCTGGAGCGTTGGCTTCTGAAATCTCTGATTAACGTCTACTACTCACGCCTTTCGGTCGACCCACAACATTTTCATTTACCCGATAACCTAATTCGGTTCTTTTTTGAAGGTTTCCGGAAACCGAATGGCCTTTATATGGAAGTGCGGTCGCCCGGTGTCGACAGGTTAACGATAACCGTTAAACCTGAGGCTGGATTCAATTTGATGTTGGAGGGCAATACAGTCACGGGTTTCATATTTAGCTTCGGTGGTATCTCCCTGAAGCTCATTATTGGTGGATTCCAATGTACAACCCCCTCTTTTGTTAATGCTCATATATATCGTCCAAAAACCATTAATTTCTTTCGAGAGACTGAAGTGTTTTCGATTGCGATGCCTTCCGAGGATATTAATGCGGCCGATGTTTGGCTCGCACACGAGAATCCGGATGCGGAAATTCCGGTCGGGATACAAGGACTAAATGCTCCGCACTTTTTCAAAAGCGGCTCTTAGGCGCTGTTATGATCGTGGAACAATCGGTAGAATATTCGCGTACACAAACACACAGAAAAATTATGAATACAGCTTCTGCTAAAGAGATGAACGATTTTACGCTGCGGCGGCCGGTGCCAGAGGATGCACAGCGGTTGGGTGAGATATGTTATGAGGCTTTTAAGACGGTCTCGGAGTCGCATGGGTTTCCGGCGGATTTTCCGTCGGTTGAGGCGGCGGTTGGGTTGATTACGATGATGACCGCGGTGCCTTTTGCCTATGGCGTGGTGGCAGAGGGTGCGGACGGAAAGATATTAGGCAGCAACTTTCTTTGGACGATGGACGCGGTCGCTGGGGTTGGGCCGATTACGGTCGATCCGGCGGCGCAGAATTCTTCGGTCGGCAAGGCGTTGATGAACGACGTTCTGCGGCATGGCGATGAAAATAAATTTGCGTCGATCCGTCTGGTTCAGGCGGCGTTTCATAACCGGTCGCTGTCGCTTTATACAAAGCTCGGGTTTGACACGGTCGAGCCGCTTTCGCTTATGCAGGGGCCGAGGATCGGGCGCGAGATCGAAGGCTATCGCGTGCGAGCGATGACGGCGGACGACCTCGACGGCGTCGAAGCGGTCTCACGGCGAGTGCACGGGTTCTCGCGACGCAATGAGGCAGCCGGTGCCATTCAACAGGGTTCGGCGAAAGTCGTAGTGCACGACGGCCGCATCACGGGCTACACGACCGTGCTAGGATTTTTTGGCCACAGTCTTGGCGAATCGAACGAAGACCTGAAGGCCCTGATCGCCGAAGCGGAAGTTTTTGCGGGCAACGGTTTTCTGCTGCCGACGCGGAATAGCGATCTGATGCGGTGGTGCTTTGAGAATGGTTTGCGGATCGTAATGCCGCTCAACCTGATGAGCCGCGGGCTTTATCAGGAACCGCGCGGGGCGTTTTTGCCGT
>CAZUEI010000383.1:0-2374 GCA_964618985.1 uncultured Chloracidobacterium sp. | reverse complement strand
GCAAAGGTCTTGATCGTCAACGATCTTTTACGTTACGACTCTGACCTGTCCGAACTCGCCCGAAAGGACTGGAATGGCACGGTCAAACAGAAGCTCGAATTTGAACGTAAAGTTTCGGGGATGGCCTGCAACAACATCGCGAAGAATGTGCTGCGGCTGGTCAAGAATCCCAAAACTATGACCGTGCATTTGTCCGAGATCGCTGACGCGGCGAAGAGGTTCAATCCGGACGCGATCGTGATGAGCGGAACTTTTGCCGACTTTGATTATTACAATCCCGAGCATATTGCCAGCTTTAAAAAGTTTATTCACAAAACAAAAATTCCGGTGCTTGCGATCTGCGGCGCACATCAATTGGTCGCACTAGCGTTTGATGCAAAACTCAAGACACTCGACGACCTTGATCTCGCAAAAAAACGTTCCGACCGCGTCATCGAATACCAATACCGCTTTGTAAAGATCGTCGATAAAACGGATCCGATATTTGAGGGAAACGACGATGAAAGGTCGGGCATTTGGCAGGATTACACAAAGGAAGACGACATCCTTCGCGTCTGGCAAAATCACGGCGTCCAGGTCGAAGGGCTTCCCAAAGGATTTAAACTTCTCGCCACTTCATATCTCTGCAAAAATCAGATGATGGTCAAGAAATCGGATGGACAATTGATCTACTGCGTCCAATTTCATCTGGAAAAATCATTCGAAGACTGGTCAAAAAATCCTACCCGCTGGGAGCACCCAAACGAAAGCCGCGATGGCCGGATATTGTTTGAGAATTTCCTAGAGTTGGCACTTCGGCATAGATAGACGCTCTCTAATCAAAACACTTATCAGGCACGTTCTCGAGCGTGCGTTCCATCAGCATATCTACAACTGCATTAAAGTCGCCGCCGGTTTCTTCGAAAACGCGAAGCTGCTCGTCGGCTGATGTGCCGCGTTCGAGAATGGTGTGGATGTGCTCGATCTCTTTGCGTGAGCCGAGCGGATCGACGACCTCATCAACAAAATCAAGTAATTCACGGATCAGGTCCTTAACCGGAATCTCTTTCTCCTTACCGAGGTCGAGCAGCATGCCGTCAAGCCCGTAACGGATCGCCCGCCATTTATTTTCGAGTATCAACCGCCGCTTGTAGATGCGAAATCCGATATTGCCCTCATTCAACACCATCAATTTTGCAACTATCGCCTGAAACAACGCCGCAATAGCGATAGTGTCGTCAACGCGGGTCGGGATGTCACAGATGCGAAATTCGAGCGTCGGGAACAGGTGATGCGGCCGCACGTCCCACCAGATCTTTGAGCCGTTTTGGATACAGTTCATCTTGACCAAAAGGTCAACATAGGCCTGAAACTGCTGATACGATTCGAAAGTGTCGGGGATCTCGGTGCGCGGGAATTTCTTAAAGACCTCTGACCGGTATGATTTCAAACCGGTGTTAAATCCCAGCCAGAAGGGCGACGACGTGGTCAATGCCAATATATGCGGCAGGAAGTAACGTGCCGCATTCATTACCTGAATACGTTTTTCCATATCAGGTATACCTACGTGAACGTGAAGCCCAAAGATCAGCAAACTGCGTGCGACCATCTGCAGTTCGTCAACCAGCAGTTTGTATCGATCGCCGTCGTAAATTTCCTGCTCGGACCATTTTGAAAAAGGATGCGTCGAGGCGGCAACAATGGCCATGCCTTTCTTTTGCGCAAGGCCGGAAATGATACAACGCAGTTTCGAAAGATCCTCTCGTGCCTCCTGAATATTGGCGCAGACGCCCGTGCCGACCTCGATCATCGATTGGATCATCTCTGGCTTGATCTTTTCACCGAGCAGAAGCTTTCCTTCCTCAAGGATCTCGGAAACATGCGACTTCAACTCGCGCGTCTTCGGATCAACGATCTGAAACTCTTCTTCAATTCCGAGTGTGAACTGATCAAACATAAATTTACTTTTAGCTTAATGCGAGCTCTTTTTGGAGCAACTCTTCGTCAACCGGATCAAGATCCTTAAATCTCACACCAACGCCGTGGCCCGGATCGGAATATACGACTACGCCTTTGAGATTGAGCGTCCGGCCTCCAATGCTGACTGTCATAATGATAGGCATTCCCGTATCGAGAGTTGCAGTGGTCGTCATATACAGGCCGCCGACACCAATGTCGCGGGTATTAGCGATGCCCGTCCCGTCGCCATCCTCAAACCGGACGTCGATAATGAGCTTTTTGCGGCTCGCGATACGCCGCTCAGATGGCGAAACAGCTTCACCCAATTCAATTTCAGCCATAGTCCTATGCCTCTTTTGCTAAAAAGATCAAGAATCAAATTGTTAAACGAACTCGTTACACATTCTAACCTAAATCGTCATTTATGCATAGACCG
>CAZUEI010000382.1:0-2392 GCA_964618985.1 uncultured Chloracidobacterium sp. | reverse complement strand
CTGGTTTCTGTTAAAGACTGGCAAGCCTATAGAGATGCCGAAGGTCAGGCTCCGGTCGCGTTGAAAGAAGGCACCTCGCGGATCGTCGAAACCGGCTCGGCCGGTGGTGTAACGTGCTGTCGCGGAAATGTCGGGCCTCGATTGCGAGCGGACGAGACGCAACCCGGCGTTCGCTAATTGTTCCTCAAGAACAGCGAGACGAATTTCCGGCCGGTTCTTCAATCCGGCGTCAATGCTTACTTCCAGCGTTGCGGGCAAGGCGGGAAGCGTTGCGGTTTCGATCTCTTCGCGCAGTGGAAAAGGCATTTCGTAATCGACGCCCGCATAGTATTTGAGCTTCGAGAGCGCGGCTCGAAACCTGCCTTCCGCAAGATGTCGCTGGGCACGCAAACGCTCGATCTCGGTTTGCAACAGATTTAATTCAAGCGGCGCCGATTCGCCTTCGTTCACCCTGATCTGAACGAACTTGACCGTCTCCATATCGAGGCCAACGATCTCGTCAAGAACCTTTAGCTCGCGCGAGGCCGATAATGCTTCGATGTAATCGGCAAGGATGCGAATTGCAAGCTCTCTTTCCTGCGAGGTGAGTTCGGCTTCCTTCAATGTGACCTCGGCCCTCGCAAGCTCGATACGTCGCGCCCGTTGGCCATAGACCTCAAGCGGTAAGGAAACACCAACGCTCACTTCACTGTCGTCGGGCGAGCCAACGAAGCGTCCGCTGCTATGCTCGACCTCGAGACTTGGATTCGGCCTGAGTTGTGCCTGCGTGAGGCGGGCGCGAGCCTTATCGACCTCAAGACGCGCGATCTTGATTTCGCCATTATCCTGAAAGGCACGGTTGACGATCTCCGCAAGGCCGAAACTCTGCCCATTAGTGGCGCTGGCAGTCAGAAGGACAATAGCCAGCAAAATAAACCTGTTCATAAACACCTAAGCAATAACCAAACAAATTGACGATGCCTGTCCTGTCGTCATTGACGCACGACAGGAACAACAAAAAGGGCGCAGTTGTGTTATCTGGTTAGACTTTTGGCGGCTGCCAAATAGAGTTTTGAAATTGAACTCGTGGTGGGTCAGAAGGCTTCATGAATGTTGTCGTCAAGGCAGCAACGCTGAGAGGTGGCTCTTCAACTGCGCGTGCCTCGGCTTGCGCAACGACCGATAAACTGCAACAAGAGCAAATACAAAGCGGTGAACAGGTGTCCTGACTGTCGTGCGAGTTCCTGCTCTGCCGGCTATGCGACATTTGAGAGCCGGAATCACAGCGGACAATAGTGGCAAGCTCTTGACACGGCTGTGTCAAGAGAAGCACGAGATAAACAACAAAAATGGAACAGAAAACTTTCACCCAGATTCAACTGTCGATTTTGCACATCTCAACGGTATTGAGCAAGTCGGAATTGAGAATTTAGCACTTGGATGTAGTTTAGATAAATGTGATTCAAGGATTTCCGATGTCAAGAACTCGTCCGAATTGTTTTGGCATCAAAGTGTTTGTTCTAATACAATGTTTCAAAGATGGAGAATCCGGCTACTATGAGTGATGATAATGAGGCCCGAGATGGAACTATCGCGAGTGGCAGGGCTAGCCACGAAGATTTGCTGCTGGCCGTTGACCTATTAAAGGCGGCGTTAGAACAGCGATCATATATCCGTAAAGCAATCGTGGGTGAGGCGCTTATGAAGCTCCCTCGCGAAAAGAGACTGGAGGAAATGTGCACGCCACGAGTCACGTTCTACTTCACGGATGAAGAAGGTAAGATCCCGGTGTTGTTCTTTCGATTTGTTGGTGACGAGTTCGCCGTCATCGAAGCGACTTTTTATCCATTTGAGGCGATACTCTTGTTCGTCGAGGAGTCCCGACGCATTGTTCAAAACCTTGGTCCACAATATGAGAACGATGCCGACAGAGATGAGGTGGTATTCCGGCACGCACTGGATATGACGTTAATCCTAATCGATAACTTTTATAGGCGAGCTGATCTCATGATGGACCATATGCCGCTTGAAGTAATCGGACAATGGCACCGAAACATTCAGCAGGAACTTATTCTTGAGCAATCTGAGGCAGGTGATAGGCTAAATCTCAAAACCGACCCCTACCTTGATAGAGTGATCAATGGTTATCGCAAGGCAATAACGGGCTTCTGGAAATACCATGGCCAAACTCGCGAAAACTGGCGGAAAATGTGGATGGCCGACGAATATGAAAAGCTCCTCAAGCATTGGAGTTGGCTGTTGAAAATGTCCGATGATGAAGATCCTAATTGGCGCGAATACGCCAAAGCTGGTCCATTCAACGATACGCCGGACGACCTGATGAAAAAACTTTTGGATATTAGGTATGGTGATGAGAATTCTCCGACACGGATCAGTGACATTGCGATCGAAC
>CAZUEI010000381.1:0-2403 GCA_964618985.1 uncultured Chloracidobacterium sp. | reverse complement strand
CGTTAGCATTGCCGATCGTCGCGTCGCATGCTCCGGCAGTATCAAACCGGAAGTTAAGATCGGAAACCGATCCAACTCCGGCCACTGGCAGATTGACGTTGACTCCGGCTGGCAGATTCTCTGGGATCGCCACTGCCGGGCCCGTATAGCTGATCGTCGTATTGCAACCCGGCGTTCCCGACGGGGTTGAGGTTGAAGTTGCTGTCGGCGGAACAGTTGCCGTCGAGGTCGGTGAATTGCTCGGGGAGGCGGTTGGCGTCGGCGAAGGAGTTCCTCCGCAAGACGTGCCGCCAGTGTTAAAGATCATCGAGAAACGTCTCATCGAACCTGTGTCGATCCCGGCGTTGTCCGATACATTTAGCACCCAAGTGCCGTCCGCGCTCTCGCCGTCGAGAAGCGAGAACGCTCCCGTCGTTTCAGGTGAGAAGTTGCCCGATTGCGGCGAACCAGTAACGCTCGTCAATGTCGAGATGTTCGGGAAGCCGCCTTCGTCATCGAGCAGCGAGAGACAAATGTTCTCTCTCGTTCCGCCGCGTCTTGCCTGGAACGAAACCGTCGGCGAACCATCGGGCGGCGTCAGCTTAAATGTCAGGTCGCCTATGAATGTGTGATCGACCGCAGCATTAGCGTTTCCGATCGTCGCATCGCAAGCACCTCCGGTGTCGAACTGGAAGTTGAGATCAGTAACCGATCCCACTCCGCTCACGGGGATATTGATGTTAACGCCGGCGGGAAGATTTTCCGGGATCGCAACTGCCGGGCCTGTATAGCTCACCGTTGATGTGCAGATAAGTCCCGTCCTGAAAGAGAATGCTGCCGAGTTAGTGCCTGTGCCGCACGGATTAACCGCTCGCACACGCCAGAAATACGGGGTGTCCGAACTGAGTGTGGCTCCTGAATAGGTCGTGCCCGTAATGCCGGTGCCGGTGTGAACGATGTTGGTGAAACCGGCATCTGTTGCTATCTCGATCGTATAGGTCTTGGCCTGCGAAGCCGCCGTCCATGTAAACGTCGGTGCAAGCGCCGTGCCTGTCGCACCGTTGGCCGGAGCCGTTAGTGTAGGTGTGCCGGGTGATGCTGTATAGAGGTTAAGCGCAACATTTTGATTTTGCGTGATCGCACCCGCCGTACCCAGAACGTTGATCGTGCTGAGGCCCGGTGCGCCAGCTCCCGTGTTGCCGACAGTCATTGTCGAGCTGCCGCCGGGCGTTACCGGATTGGGATTAAAGGTCACCGTCGTGCCGGCCGGATTGCCCGACGCGGTCAACACTATCGGAGTGGTAAATCCGGAGATCGATGTCGTGTTGACCGTATAGACCGCATTTGCAGGAGCACAGATCTCCTGACTTGCGGGTGTCACCGCCAATGAGAAATTCGGCCCGAGCGAGCAGTTTGGAAACTTGAACGAACCTACGCGCATGCGCCATGCACCGCCAGCCGGGATATATTCATTTGTGTACCAGAATGTGCAGTCGTCCACGGGATCGACAACCATATCGGTGTAATCACCCCAGCGCTGGCCGCTGGTCTGTGAAGCAGCGCCGTTAACAATTACCGCCTCACCCTGCGGCATCGTGCCGAGAGGGTCGCTGGCTAAACGGCCTGTGTACCAAGAGCCCGGGAATGTTCCGGTTGCGGCCGAGGCGCTAAAGCCAAGCGCCATGTTGCCGACCGTGTCCATCGCAATCGCTCCCATCCAGCGGTGAATACCGTCGCTGATTCCCGGAGCATAAGTGCCTTCTTGATGAATGACTGGGCTCGAATTCGGGCTGCGCAGTTCCCACCAGCGAATACCCGACATTGTTGCCGAAGCTTCAACCGATTGGTTCGTCACGATCGATTCGTGGCTGCCAAAATTACGATAGGCCGCGCGGAAAAGCGGGCGCTGGCGGTAGCCGAGGTGATCGATCCTGGCCGTAGTGCCTGGCTGAGGAACACATGATCGGCCAGAGCAGAACGCCGGAACAGTATCGAACGCCGCGATCGGAATCGTATTTGCAAGCACGAATGATGAGCTTGCAGGTGTCACAAAATTGGCGGTGAATTTCCAGAGCGTCAAAGCATCTGAAGGTGCACCATATGGGCCGCCGTTGTCCGTGCTGCCGAGAAAATAGTTTGGCGATCCGGCTGGCGGCAATTGCGCTCCGTCCAAATCGGTGGGCACGAGGCCGTCGCCGACATTGAACGCACCGCCCGAACCTGCGGGCGTCGCCAGGAATGAGATCAACTGGGCGGCCGGATTGCCGGCGACCAATTGGGCACGGTTGACGGCATAAGCGCCGACGCCCGCAAAAGTTGAGCCGGCGAACTCACGCGTACTGATGTAGAGCGCGTCGTTCCACATACCATATTTTGGATAGTCCGGAAAGTTCGATCCGGTTGTAAAAGCATAACGGAAATACG
>CAZUEI010000380.1:0-2410 GCA_964618985.1 uncultured Chloracidobacterium sp. | reverse complement strand
GGTGCTGGAACCGGCACAGGAACAGGCCCGGGTGCATCGCGTCCGCCAATGGGACAGAACAGGTAGTTAATAACGAAAAGTTAAAAGTGAAAAGGTGTGAAAATGAGCAGATCATTCTCCTTTTCACTTTTTTATTTTGAATGGGATTAGAGAAAACACGAATACTCATAACAAACGACGACGGCTATAATTCCAACGGCATTCTAGCTTTGGAAGAAGGATTGAAAGAGATCGGCGATGTTTATGTCGTTGCTCCCGAGGCGGAACAGAGTGGGGCCTCGCATAGCCTGACGCTGGCTCGTCCTCTGCGAATCAGGCAGATCGACGAGAGGCATTGGACGGTTGACGGTACGCCGACCGATTGCGTCACGCTTGCTCTGAATCAAATTTTGCCGCCGGAACTTCGTCCGGATATTTGCTGCTCAGGCATCAACCACGGGGCAAATCTCGGCGACGACGCGACGTATTCGGGCACGGTTGCAGGAGCTTTAGAATCAACGATTCTTGGCGTTCCCGGCCTCGCATTTAGCCTTACTGCCTACAGCGACCATGATTTTACGGAATCGGTGAAGATCGCAAAAGAACTCGCGCAAAAGACCATTTCCGAGGGCATTCCAAAATGGACATTGTTGAACGTAAATGTTCCCAAAGGCGTTCCTGCGGGCATTCGCATTACGAAACAAGGCTTTAAAAGCGCTAGGCCCGTTATCAGCGAACATATAGACCCGCGAGGTAAACTTTATTACTGGATCGGCGAATTGCGTGAGGGTTTTCGCGCTGAAGGCGGAACGGATTTTGAGGCCATAGACGAAGGCTATGTTTCCGTGACACCCATGCGAAGCGATCTGACAAGCTACAGCGGCCTCGAAAAACTAAAAAGCTGGAACACATGAACGGCACGGCCAAAATCACCGACGAGATGACGATGCAGCGGCTTCGAATGGTCGAGAAGCTGCGGGATCATTACAAGATCACTGACGAGAGCGTCCTCGATGCAATGGCAAAACTGCCGAGGCATTTGTTTGTTTCCGAGGCCATAAAATCTCAAGCGTATAAAGACAACGCGCTGCCGATATCTAGCGGGCAAACGATCTCGCAGCCATTTATAGTTGCCCGGATGACCGAGCTTTTGGAATTGAGCGGACAAGAGAAAGTGCTTGAGATCGGAGCAGGTTCGGGTTACCAAACGGCAGTTTTGGCTTCGCTTGCCCGCAAGATATTTGCCATCGAAAGGCTGCCGAGTCTAGTGGATGAGGCAAATCGCCGGTTGCAAATGCTTGGTTTCAGAAACTTTACGCTCAAGGCGGGTGATGGCACCGAGGGTTGGGACACGTATAAGCCTTTTGACGCGATACTCGTGGCAGCCGGCGGCCCGAGTGTGCCGGAAACGCTTGTGCAGCAGCTAAAGATCGGCGGAAAACTCGTCATCCCGATCGGTGAGGATCAACGGAGGCAGAACCTGATTCGCGTCACGCGAACGGAGAGCAGCTATAGGACTGAGAATTTCGGGCCGTGCGCCTTTGTTCCCCTGATCGGAGAGCATGGATGGGAGCAATAACTTTTCGATTGTCAGAGACACACTTTTATGGAATCTATTGTCGATTTTATTTACCAGATCAAAGATTACCTAAATCCTAAGCTCCTGATCGATTGGATGCTGCTAAAGCTTGGGATATGGGTTTATCTTGGTTTGTTCTTTATAGTTTTTGCCGAGACGGGCCTCGCGGTTGGGTTCTTTCTGCCAGGTGATTCACTGCTGGTTGTCGCCGGATTGTTTGCCGCGGCCGGCAAGCTGAATTTGTGGCTCATGCTCGGTCTTTTGTTCATTGCAGCAGTTTTGGGTGACGCCGTAGGATATTATTCCGGACGCAAGGTCGGGCCCGCGATCTTCAACAAGCCGAAATCACGTTTCTTTAACCCGAAGCATCTCAAAAAAGCGCACGAGTTTTATGAGAAACACGGCGGCAAAACGATCATCATCGCCCGCTTTGTGCCGATCGTTAGAACCTTTGCCCCAATAGTAGCCGGAGCAGCAGACATGTCATATCGACAGTTCGCTCTCTACAATATTGTTGGCGGTTTTGCATGGGTGACCAGCATGCTCTTTGCCGGATATTTCCTGGGCGGCGTAGTTGAGCAATTGGTGCGAAATGTTTTCGGTGTCGAAGGTTTTCTCCTCGAAGACCACATCGACAAGGTCGTTATCGTTGTCGTATTTCTCTCGATCCTGCCGATCATTTTTGAATTCATCAAAGCCCGCCGCGAAGGAAAGCACGAGGCGGCATCTGCTGAGACGGAATAAGAAACTGATTTGACTAAGGCAAATTAGTAACCTACACTCAATAGTTCGAGTTTGACGGGGCGTAGCGCAGTCTGGTAGCGCGCACGGTTCGGGACCGTGAGGTCGGAG
>CAZUEI010000379.1:0-2426 GCA_964618985.1 uncultured Chloracidobacterium sp. | reverse complement strand
GCCCATACGATCAACGCAATGCCGCCAATGCCGAGCGCCAGCGTTCGCAGTCGATCTAACTCTTTCGGAGCAAAATAATTGCCGGGATCAGCCATTTATTTATGCCCTCCCTGAGCGCTGGGGCTTTCGCCTGCTTTATGCGATTCCGCGTTCGGCTCTGTCGTTGAATTCATCTTCAAATTTTCTTCCGGGTTTTGGCTAACCTGAAGCGCTCGTATGTAGGCGACAATTGCCCAACGATCCGCCGGTTGGATCTGATAAGCATAACTGCTCATCCTGCCCCATCCGTTGGTCATCACATCAAAGAAATGGCCGACAGGGGCATTGCGCAACCGGTCATCGTGGTAAGTCGGTGGCTTTGGAAAACCGCGCCGAACGATCATTCCGTCGCCGTTCCCGACCGGGCCGTGGCAAACTATGCAGTAAATGTTAAATCTGTCCTGGCCACGATCGACCAGTTCTTTAGTAACCGGAACCGGAAACTCCTCGATATCATTCGGGAAGCTTGAAACCAAAGTATTGCCTGACGCGTCGACCGTCGTCGCCACCGGCGCATTAAGGTTCGGATTGTCGATCTTGCCTGTGTAGAAAGCCTTGTTGTCACGCAGATGTCCGCGAGCCACGGTTCCCTCAGGCATGTCACGCGAACCCCTTTTATCGCTAAAAAACTCGCTCTTCTTATACGCCTTGTATCGCGGCTGGTCCTGCATGTCGAAACGAACGCCGCAGCCAGAAGCCAGTAGGCAGTAAGCGGTAAGCAGTAAGCAGTACGCGCGAACCTTGGACATTGGACGTTGGACTTTGGACTTACTCCTCAACATCAAAGACCTCCTGCCCACCCAGGCTTTCCATAAAGCTTCTCGTTTTCTCGTAATCGTATAGCTCATCCGTCGATTCAATAATAAGAAAGAATTTTTCACGCGTCGCCAAAGCAAAACGCGGCACATTGAATACAGGGTGATACGGCGAAGGCAGCCCATTCAGAAACAGCATTCCAAACACTGCCGTAAAAGCCGAGAAAAGGATCGTCAATTCGTATGCCGGCGGGATAAACGCCGGAAGACTGAAATGCGGCCGGCCGCCGACGATTATCGGCCATTCCCAAACATGCACAAAATACTGGAGGCCGATCCCTGAGACCAGTCCCGTGATGCCACCGGCAAAGATCAAATACGGCAAAATACTCCGCTTGATGCCGAGAGCCTCGTCGATCTCGTGAAGCGGGAACGGCGAAAAAGCGTCCGTCTTTCTATAGCCCGCATCGCGCACTTTGCGCGCGGCGTCAACCAGCTCAGTCGCCGTGTCGAATTCAGCCATTATCCCGTGAAGATGTTCCTTCATAATCAACTACTGCTTCTGCAAACCCGTTGCCGTTATTATCGAAGCCTCTTGATACTCTTCGTAATCAGTGTTTATTTCCCAGAGATCATTCGTTTTGTTATGCAAAATGTTCTCTGCCGCCATCAGGCCCATAAGGATCGAATGGTCCTGATTGTTGTATTTAAAAGCTCCATATCGCCCTATCGGCATCAAATTCTTTACCGTTTTCAAGTAATTCTCGATCGGTTCCAAAACTTCTCTGTAACCTCTCGCATATATCGGATAGCACCGGTTAATTCTGTAAACCTTGCCGTCCAATATTTCTGCATGTCCGATCAAGCCCGTCTGCCTGATCTCCTTTTTGCCCATCTCGATCAGCTCTTCATCGGGCAGATGCCACAACTCGTCTTCTTCCTGACACCAAAACTCCATGCACAAAATAGATGTCTTTTCATCTCCATAAAGCTGCGGAACCCAGTTCCGGAAATTTGTGATCCGCCCGCAATTCAGATTCGGCGAATGAACATAAAGCCAATTGTCCTTGAACAGATCAGTCGAATCGATATTCAGATAAACCAAGATCGTATTTCTGAACTTCAGCGATTGCGCCTTTTCCCTGATCTCATCCGGAGCTTCTTCAAGCCGCGTAACAAGAAGTGTCAGCGGCATCGTCGAAACCACGTGGTCGAATTTCAACTCTTCGCCTGTCGTCAGTACCAAGCCCGTTACCGTTTCGTTTTCAGTAATGACCTTCTCGACGCCGGTATTGAGCCTAAGTATGCCGCCGTTCTTCTGAAATTTTGCGGCCATCAGATCATAAACCAATCCGGTACCGCCGAGCGGATAAGCAAACTGGTCAACAAGGGTCTGGTGTTTACCGGCACCGCCGCCAAAAAAAGCATTTTTCACTGCTTCCTTCAGGGACATTTTCTTGATCCGCTGTGCGGCAAAATCTGCATCCAGCTCGGTGCAGCTTATTCCCCACAGCTTCTCAGAATAGGTCTCGAAGAAAACCTCAAAAAGCCTCCTGCCAAAACGGCTCGTAACCCACGTTTCAAAGTCTCCTTTGAACTCGGTCGGCGACAATTTCTCTTTCAAATAGCTAA
>CAZUEI010000378.1:0-2427 GCA_964618985.1 uncultured Chloracidobacterium sp. | reverse complement strand
CTGGCAAGCCTCGGCGTATTTACCGAAACATCTGACCGCACATTTGCAAATACTACTTTGAGTGAAACGATGCTCGCAGATTCGCCGACAAGCTTAAGGCCGATGCTGCTGATGGTCGGCGATCCTGAGCACGGGCGCGTTATCAACGATCTGGAATACAGTGTCCGCACCGGCAACCCGGCTTGGGAGCATGTTCACGGCGTGCCGGTGTTCAAGTATTTCTTTGAGACCAATAAAGAACTGGGCGACATTTTTAATCAGGCGATGACCAGCGGTTCGCACGCACAGATCGCGGCAGTGCTCGCATCATACGATTTTTCCGGCATCGGCACGCTTGCCGACATTGCCGGCGGACACGGGCATCTGCTCGGCGGTATTATGCAGAAATATCCGTCGATGAAAGGCGTCCTTTTTGATCTCGGCGTTGTACTCACCGGAGCTCCCGAAATGCTGGCCTCTTATGGGGTTGCCGATCGAGTGGAAATGGTAGAAGGCGATTTTTTCAGCGACATACCGGTTGTCGCCGACGCCTACATTCTCAAGCACATCATCCACGACTGGTGTGACGACAATTGCGAAAAGATACTCGGCTGCATCCGCCGCTCGATGCCTGATGACGGCCGAGTGCTGATCGTTGATTCCGTGATCCCGCCGGGTAACGATCCGCATCCGGGTAAATGGCTCGATCTTGAAATGCTCGTCGCTCCCGGCGGCGTCGAGCGAACCGCATCGGAGTTTGAGACATTATTGACCAACTCAGGCTTTAAGCTGTCACGCATCATTCCAACACCGTCGCCTGTGAGCATTGTCGAAGCCGTTAAGGCTTAAAGGTGGAGAGTTTTAGTGTTTTGTGTTTCCGGCGATCTGATCGATCGCATGTTTGAGGACAGACTGAATGACCGAGAAACATTCTTCCACGCTCTTTGGTGAGCCGGGCAGGTTGATAATTAATGTTTTTCCCCGAATGCCGCAAACGCCACGTGAAAGCATTGCCATCGGAGTTTTGACAGCAGTTTCGCGACGCATTGCTTCGGCCATTCCGGGAGCCTCGCGCTCGATAACAGCACGTGTGGCTTCGGGCGTGTTGTCACGCGGGCCATAACCAGTGCCGCCTGTTGTGACGATCAAATTGACGTCTTCCGTTTCAGTCAGTGTGTGGAGCGTGTTGCGGAGATGTTCGAGGTCGTCTGAGACGATCATTTGTTCAACGATCTCAGCGCCGATGGACTGCAGCAATTCTGCCAACCTCTTACCGGATAGGTCATCATTGACACGACGAGTATCGCTAATCGTAATTACGGCGGCATTTATTGCTGTTGGCATTATCTTAATTTTTCTTTGTGTCCTCTGTGCCTTTGTGTGAAATTCCTAACCCGCTGTCGCCTCGATTTGTTCAATTTGCTGTCTTCGGCGTCCATATAGGACACTCATCAAAACACCGAGCACGACGAGCAACATTCCCGCCAACGCTATTATGGATTGCTCCTCGCCAAATACAAACCAGCCAATTGTCAACGCATAAACTAGTCCCGTGTAATTGATGATCGCAACACCGGCAATACGCTCGCGCTGCAGAGCGTTTGTCAGGAATATCTGCCCAAGCTGTGAGAAAACGCCGACGAGAAAAAGGTACAACCAATCCAAACCTTGTGGCGTTTCCCATTGAAAGAACAAGCTGACAAATCCTACGACCAATCCAACCAATTGAAAATGCAAAACGACGGTGAGAGGATGCTCTTTGCCGCGGAGGCTGCGAACAAGATTATATGCCACGCCCGAACAAAACGCAGATAAAATTCCGACCGCGAGATAAAACGGCGAGATTCTATTGTCAAAACGTTCGATCAGCAGAACACCGCTAAACGCTATTGCGTAGAAAAACCATTGTGGGATACGAACGCTTTCTTTCAATACAAATATCGCAATTGTCGCCGTGAAGATCGGAGAAAGATATTGGATCGTCTGAGCCGAAGCAAGCGGCATCTGCTGAAGCGTAACAAAAAAACAATACAAAGCCGTCGTGCCAAAAATTCCGCGAAGCAGCAGCGCCATGTGATTCTCGCCGATCAATCCGCCTTTTTCCCGGCGCAAACCGTAAACGCAAAACGCGCTCGCCACTGCGCAGCGAAAGAAAACGGTTTCCATCGCCGGTATGTGCGCGACCTGTTTGACAAAAACATTTGCCAGAAAAAAAGCGAGCGTCGATAAAAACATCGAACGCACGCCTTTAGTAAAAAATGTCGGTTTCTCGCTCAAATTACGAGGTTAATTTCTCTGACTTTCAATTGCAACCGCAATCGTCGCAGGTTCTGCCCTTTAGTGCTTCAAGTCCCTCTTTTGCAATGATCGGAACCATCATTAGAGCCGCGACTGGATCGGCCCACCACCAACCGAAGATGGCGTTTAATATAAGGCCACCAAGAAGAA
>CAZUEI010000377.1:0-2428 GCA_964618985.1 uncultured Chloracidobacterium sp. | reverse complement strand
GAATATGACGTGGTTTTCCGGGTGAAGAATTAGCCCAGAAATAGCAAAAAAGCACGAATAGGATGTGGTTCTTGTTTCGTGAATTCCGTAGATACTATCTACTGTTTTGGAAAGGGCTTATGCTGTCAATTCTTTACGCACAACCTCAGCCGCAAAATCAACTTCCTTTGCAGTATTGAAAATGTGCGTTGAAAACCTTATTCCGTTAAACCCGAATTGATCGTGGGTTGGGCGGATGCTTAGTGTGTGTTTATCGAGGAGCATTTTTACAAATGACTTCCGGTCGATATTTGCAGGCAGAATACAGGCAAGCATTGGCGACGCAAGCGGCCCGGCGGGAGGGCTAACTATCTTGAGGTTGCTAAGTTGCTTGAGTTTGTCATACAGCCGGTTTCGCAGTGCGAGATCATGATCTTCGACCTTGCTGATGCCAACTGATTCGAGATACTCGATCGCTTTGCCAAGCCCAAGGATGCATGCGAGATTTACAACTCCGTTTCCGTCGTTGTATGTGTTGTATGACTCCTCGAATTGCATCGGGCGAATAATGTTTTGCGCATCTTTTGAGATATACAAAATGCCAGTGCCTTTTGGTCCCATCAGCCATTTATGTCCACTCGTAACGTAGGCGTGGCAGCCTAGCTCTTTTACATTCACCCTGATAGCTCCGGCTGCCTGCGCGCCGTCAACGACACATAAAATGCCTTTAGATCGCGCTAGTGCGGAAATCTCAGCGATCGGCATTCTAAGGCCGGTAGATGAAAAAACATGACTGACGGTGATGACTTTTGTGTTTTTCTTAATGCTGTCTTTGATCCTCTCCAATATTGCATCAACATTATTTTCGGCAGGTGGAATAGTTATCATCTCGATCACCGCTCCACAATATTTGGCAAGGTACTGCCAGCACAGCAGGCCTCCGCCGTGCTCATGATTTGTCGTCAGAATATGGTCACCAGCTTTTAATCGTAAGCCCTGAGCAACGGCGTTCATTCCGTTTGTGGTGCTGTTCGTGATCGCAATGTCGCTCAAATCGCAGCCAAGAAACCTCGCAGCTATGGTTCGCGTTTTTTCTGCCAGCTCTTCCGCTCCGAATTTTCCATAGAACTTCACCGGAAGCGCCTCTAGGTCTTTCCACATTCGCATCGACTCTTCCACCGTCTCTCTGCGGCACGGCCCTAAAGTTCCTGTATTCAAATAAGTAAGGCCGTCGGCAAAAAGATATCCGCTTTTGACTTTGGCGTGAGCATTCGCAGTAGAAACAGGTGACATCGTGTTTAACAAAACGCCACCTGCTGTTCCCGCCGTAACAGCACCCAAGAACTTTCTTCGGTCATATTTGTTTGAGTTCATAACTAACACATTACAATCGCGCCCGTGACGAATGTCAATCCGCCAGGCGTTTGTCCGACGTCGGATATTTTTCTATACTCTTTAGTTTGCGGCGTGGGCGGCAAGGCGATCTATATGGCGTTCTTTTGGCGTAGGAAAAAGGAAGACAAGTTTTCGAGCTCGGTGCTCGGGCTGGATAAGTCGGTCGAGGAGCTAAAGGCCCAGGAAGAGGCTGTCGAACGCGAGATCGGTGTTCGATTCACGAAGGCCATCGAGAAAACGCGGCATTCGATCAATAACCGGCTCGATACGATATTTGAGGGGCGGAAGCAGATCGACGATGCGTTTTTGGATGAGCTTGAGGAAATGCTCATATCTACCGACATCGGCGTGGCGACGACGATGCAGGTGCTTTACAGCGTTCGTCGGGGCGTTTCGCGTGCCGAGATCAGCGATCTTGACGCGTTGAAGGCAGCGATGAAAACGGAACTGCTCGACATACTGAAGCACTCTACGGAACGCGGCGTCGCCGACGAACGCTCGGTGGACGAGTCGATCAAACCGTACGTCCTCATGGTCGTCGGCGTAAACGGCGTCGGCAAGACGACGACGATCGGCAAGCTTGCGCAGCGTATTAAGGACGAAGGCAACGACGTGCTTATCTGTGCCGCCGACACTTTTCGCGCTGCCGCAAATGACCAACTCGAGATATGGGCGACGCGGGCGGGCGTTCAACTGATCCAGCAAAAGCAAGGAACTGATCCAGCGGCAGTTTTGTTTGACGCTCTCGCCGCTGCAAAGGCACGGGACAGCGATGTTCTGATCGTCGATACCGCCGGACGGTTGCACAACAAAGCGCATTTGATGGCTGAGCTTGAAAAGATGAAACGCATCTCTTCGCGTGAGGTTCCCGGCGCTCCGCACGAGACATTGCTTGTCATCGACGCCGTGACCGGCCAGAATGGACTTGAACAAGCACGGCAATTTATGAAAACCGCCGACGTTACCGGCATTGTGTTAACGAAACTCGACGGCACAGCCAAAGGCGGCATCGCCGTCGCCATAGCAAAGGAACTTAATTTGCCGATCCGCTATG
>CAZUEI010000376.1:0-2428 GCA_964618985.1 uncultured Chloracidobacterium sp. | reverse complement strand
ATTGACCTCAGCCACAAGTTTCAATCACAAGAACGGCGTCACCCAGCAGATCAGCAATTACACTGCTTTGGGCACTGGTACGATCCAACGTTATACGAACAATCCGAACTTCTATACCTGGAGTGGGGGAACACCGACCGCTTCAGCCTCTAACACAGCGACCGGTATTTACGTCATAGGACTTAACAACGGATTCCAGGTAACTGTACCTGCCAATACGACAATGCGCACGTTAAAGATGTATGTCGGATTGTGGGCAGCAGGCGGACGGTTCGAAGCGAGTTTAAGTGACGGCAGTGCTCCGGTCTATCTCGATACCTCGCTTTCGAATTCCAACTCGACGAGCAACGCAGTTTACACGCTCAATTACAGGGCTGCATCTGCCGGACAAACCCTGACTATCAAATGGACGGTCAGCACGATCTTCAATCAATGGAGCAACGTCACGCTGCAGGGAGCAACATTACCATAATTATGTGGAGACGATGGAGAATTGGTTCTTTTAGAGGAACGAATGTCTGATCAATTATCCGCAATTTTACCAAACGATCCAGCAGGAGCCGCTGCTATCAATAAAAGTAAGTTAAGACTCTTGATTGGGGCAATGCGTCCCTATCAATGGTCAAAGAATCTCTTCGTTCTTACTCCATTGCTCTTTGCAAAGAAGATCATGGAGCCGGAGGCAGTCGGATATTCGCTAATGGCGTTTGTCGTTTTTTGTTTCCTTGCCAGTGGTCTGTACATATTCAATGACTGGCTTGATATCGAAGAAGACCGTGCCCACCCTTTGAAACGCAATCGTCCGCTTAGCTCAGGGCTGTTGCCTGTGAATATCGCTCTGACCACAGCCGCGATTTTGGTTTTGGGAGCGCTTGGACTTGCTTCACTCATCAGTTTTTGGTTCTTTTCAATAGCGATTGTATATTTTGTCCTGACGCTTTTATATTGCCTTACTTTAAAGCGCTTCATAATATTGGACTGCATTGCGATCGCATGCGGGTTTGTTCTGCGTGTTGTTGGCGGTGCTGTAGCGATCAGCGTCGAAGCCAGCCATTGGTTGATCGCTTGTGCATTCCTTCTGGCATTATTTTTGGCTTTCTCAAAACGGCGTCAGGAATTGTTGATGTTGTCGAATGACGCTGTAGGACATAGGATGGTTTTAGGGGAATATTCGGTCGCATTTCTTGAAAGGGCAAATGTCATAGTGATCGGAGCGGCCCTCGTCTCGTACGCTCTTTACACTGTCGCTCCGGAGACGATAGAGAAATTCCAAACCAATGCTTTGATCTACGGAACCGTGTTTGTCATTTATGGGTTGCTGCGATACTTGGCACTTATTGAACAATCTGAAAATGGCGGTGATCCCAGCAAGATGCTCATTAGGGACAGACCTTTGTTGATAACTATCGCTGCGTGGGCGGTCTATAATGCCATCATCGTTTATCACACGGCGTTGGCCCGCGTTTTGGCTCTCGGTTAATCTAAATCAGCCAAAGAAATAATCCTCTCAACCCAACACGCACATCCCCGTCTAACTCTCTTCCTCCCTTCCCCGCTTTACTACAAAACCACCATTAACTTGACAAAACCTGAGTATTTGACCTACTATTATTCTAGATAGTTGCGCTCACTCAGCTTTAGCTTCAAATCTTGAGTCCGACCAAATTTGACGGCAACGCCACCGTGGTGTGTTGACGTCTTATCTTAATGATTGCATCGATTGCCCGATTTTTCTTGATATTGTTCGCCGTAGGCATTCTTCTGTTATTGTCGATCGGTGCGCTTCTCGAATCGGCGTCTGCTAGTAGCAGTTCAGCCGATAGGGTCGAACCGAGATCAGCTAGCTCATCCTTGTTTGAGCAAACGATTCCAACTCAATTAATAGGCGGTTCTCATGATTTGTTGGTTCCCCCTTCAAGTCCAACGGCAGAGCCGACCGGTTCACCTGCGATCAACGGGAAAGTTACATACGGTAACGTGACGGGACCTTCGCCGTCGCCGCGTTTTGTTTCGAACGTGGTGATGAGCGCAGTTGGTTCCCCAAATGCTTCCGCAACGACCGGTTTTCCGGACGGAACTTATTGGATTACAGGAATTTCCGGAGGAGGATATACGGTCACGCCGACCAAGACCGGCGGCACTAACGGGGCAATAAACTCATTCGACGCGGCGAGGGTCGCGCAGCATACTGCCGGGATCAGCTTTTTGACAGCCAATCAACTGGCTGTCGCAGATGTCAGCGGAAACGGTATTGTTTCTTCGTTTGATGCCGCGATTATCGCAAGATTCGCGGCCTACGGGATCGGCGGAATGCAAACAGGAACCTGGAAGTTTGTACTCACGAGCAAGAATTATTCGTCGGTTCCCGGCACCTACGTCGGTGAAGACTACATCGCTTGGCTCATGGGTGATGTTTCCGGAAACTGGA
>CAZUEI010000375.1:0-2431 GCA_964618985.1 uncultured Chloracidobacterium sp. | reverse complement strand
CCAGATTCTTGACCTCGATCTCGTTTAGCTGATCGTCCATAAACTCCGGATTTGCTTTATACCACGACTGCGCCTCGAAATATTGTTGCAGCTTTTTGTCCTTGAATACGCGACCGTGGCGGGCATAGATCTCGTTCCTGAGAACGCGAAGATCTTCGGCAAAAAGATAACCGAGTGTGTTCTCGCCTATCAACGTAGTCGAAAGCCACTCGCGGATCTTTGCCTCGCGGGCAGCCAACAGTTCGACATTCTTCTGTTCGGTGGCGTTCAGCTTTATCGCTTTTTGGTTTCGCACGGGTTTGTACCAATCGCGCCAGTTGAAGTAATCGCGAATGCCGGGAGCATCAAATTTCTTGCCGCGCCGCGCATAAAACTCTTCTCGCAGAATGCGGAGTTCAAGTAGGCTGAGGCCTTCGAGTTTGTCCTCGGTCAGCAGGACGTTCTGGAAATTATCCATATCGCCGATCGAGATGGCGGTCTTATGGCTCTTCTCTTTTTCGGTTATTAGCCTCTCGATATTTTTGCGTTCAGTTTCGGTCAGCAACGCCGGATTGTATGCAGGATTTTGTTTATACCAATAGCGCTCGTCAAAATATTTCTGCAGCCATTCCTCGCTAAAAGGCTTGCCGTGGATCGCCTCGATCTCGGCAATCAATATGGTCAATTCCGCACCGGAGTAATCGCGAAGATTGTCGTCAGTAATAAGTTTCGATTTCCAAATGCGCATGTCGCCCGGTTCGACAAACGGATGTTTTTCCGCTTCGCCAAGTCGAATAAGATCAAGATTGTAACGCTCGACCGGCGTCAGCATGGCGTTTTTGAAATTCTTGTTCGGCTTATACCACGCCTGCTTATCAAGGTAATCCTGTATGGAACGCTCCTTAAAGATACGCCCGCGCTTGCCAAAAACAACTCCGCGAAGCAGAGCAAGATCGTCACCATACTCATCAACTTTGAGCCTGGCGATCCGCGCTTTAGTCAGCTTTGTTTTGGCAAAATTTACCTTCTCAAAGTTGTTCTTGTTAAATTCCTTCCACCGCGCCGCACGCTCGACCGGATCAACGAAATCCTGAGCCAAAACGCTACCCGCCAAAGCCAACACTATCACCAAAAAAAGCAGTATCTTCCTTTTCATCTCAAGCCTCCGCAAGACATTGAATTCCTCTAATAAGATACAAGAAAACCCGGCGTAAGAAAATAGGCAGTAGGTCGAGGGGGCATTTATCGTTCGGACAACTCAATTATCTCAAAACTCGTCGTGATCTCAGCGGTTGGGCGGACGGTTGCGGCGACGGAGCAGTATTTTGTATCCGATAATTCGATGGCGTCGGCGACGGCTTTATCCGAAACGTTGCGCCCCTGCACGATATGGTGGATGTGGAACTTGATAAAGGCACGCGGATGGTCCTCCTTTCGCTCACCTGTTATCTCGACATCATAGTCGGTCACTTCCTGCCTCTTTTTGTGCAGGATCGAGATCACATCGACCGCAGTGCATCCGGCGACCGAAACGAGCAGCATCTCCATCGGTGTCGGAGCCGTATGCCTATCTCCTTTAGAATCCATTATTTGCGCGTGGCCGCTAGGCGGCGTGCCGATAAAGAATTCGTCGCCCGCGTATTTTACTGTTGCCTTGTAAGTATTGCCAGACATAATATTCCCCTTATCTAAGCTCAATTTTATCATAACTGCAGAAGCGGACACCGCATTTACGAACAACCATTGGCACGAAAAATGCTTCATAAGGGATGGGTAAATTCGCGCCTAATTAACAGGCAGGTGAGGAAATTATGAACAGGATAAAAAAGACTTTTTCGCTTTCATTGGTTGTTATGTCGATGCTTCTTGGCTTGGCGGGCCTTGCGGACGCTCAGAGGCGAAACGACCGCGACATACGTGATTCACTACGCAGTCTTAATTCGAAGATCGACGATTTTGAACAGAATGCCAGATATCAGATGCAAAGCAGTTCGTCGAACAACAGTCAGATATCTGAGCTTTCGGACGATGTCCGCGCTTTGCGCGACAGTGTGCGGCAGTTTCAGGACAATTTCGACCGGCGCCGCGAAAATCGTGATGACGTGAACCAGATCGTCGATGCCGCCCGCGGTATTAACGATTTCCTGCTTGCAAACCCGCAAAACCGCCGTGTCGAGGACGACTGGACAGGAGTCAAACGGCAGATCGAGCGTCTGGGCGCGAACTATGGCATAACGCCAAAGTGGAATGAGACGACTGATGCAGACCCGGTCCAGGATTACCCGCCGCAGCCTGTGAGAACGAACACTCTGAGTGTAGGGCTATCCGGCACGTATGATCTGGACACTGCAAGGAGTGAAAACATCGAGGATATCGTTGCCGACACCAGTCTCAACACCGGGCAGCGTGAGGATCTGAAGGATAAACTCGAGGCTCCCGGCCAGATCGCACT
>CAZUEI010000374.1:0-2436 GCA_964618985.1 uncultured Chloracidobacterium sp. | reverse complement strand
TAGAAACAGGCAAGGTTGCCAAACAGGCCGACGGTTCTGTCGTGATACGTTACGGAGACACGATGCTGTTAGTGACAGCAGTGAGCGCTCGAACTGCAAAAGAAGGATTGGATTTTTTCCCGCTCACGGTCGAATACCGTGAATCGAGCTATTCCGCAGGACGTATTCCCGGCAATTATTTTCGCCGCGAAGGACGGCCTTCCGAAAAAGAAGTTTTGACCTGCCGTATGATAGACCGCCCCGTGCGGCCGCTGTTTGCCGATGGGTACAGGTTTGAAACGCAGATCGTCGGCACCGTCATATCGGCCGACACCGAGAACGACCCCGATGTTATCGCCATGACCGGGGCTTCTTGCGCATTATATTTGTCAGACATTCCGTTCAATAATCCGATTGCGGGTGTCCGCATAGGCCTCATCGACGGCAAGTATCTGATCAACCCGACCTACGATGAACGTCGAGAATCGGAATTAGACTTGATCGTTGCCGGAACCGAAGAAGCCATCTGCATGGTTGAATGCGAGGCCCAAGAGGTCAATGAGACGATCATGGTCGAGGCATTGATGCTTGCCCATCGCGAGATCAAACGTCTCTGCCTGTGGCAGAAGGAGCTCGGCAAGGCACTCAAAATTACAAAGCGTGTCTTCGACGTCCCCGAATTGGATAAACATATTGTTGCCGATGTCGAAAAGACCTGGACGGACAAGCTTCGCACGGCTCTCAATTCGACCGGACGTGACAAGATCGAAGTTTATGCCGGTCTTGACGCGTTAAAGAAAGAGGTTGTCGAAAGCTATCCCGAGGACGATCCCGGCGCTCGCGCGACGGCGGGCAAGGCATTTGGCCAGCTTAAGGAAAAGATCTTCCGCGAGGACATGCTTGGCAATAAACGACGTCCCGACGGACGCAAATTCTCAGAGATCCGTCCAATTAGCTGTGAGGTAGGCTGGCTGCCTCGGGTCCACGGTTCTGCGTTATTCACCCGTGGCGAAACGCAGGCAATAGTCACAACTACGCTTGGTACGAAAACGGACGGGCAGTTCATGGACGATCTGGAGAAAGGTACGATCGATCGTCGCTTTATGCTGCATTACAATTTCCCGCCGTATTCGGTCGGCGAAGCGGGCCGCTTTGGCGGAACGTCGCGTCGCGAGACGGGCCATGGCAATCTTGCCCGCCGCGCGATCCAGTCTATCTTGCCTGACGACGCCGATTTTCCATATACGATCCGCATCGTTTCCGACATTACCGAATCCAACGGCTCGTCGTCGATGGCATCGGTCTGCGGCGGCATTTTGAGCCTGATGGACGCCGGTGTGCCGATCAAAAAACCGGTTGCCGGTGTTGCGATGGGTTTGGTTATGGAAGGCAACCGCTACGCGATCCTCTCCGACATAGCCGGTGCCGAAGATCATTACGGCGACATGGACTTCAAGGTCACCGGAACAGCCGACGGCATTACCGCCTTGCAGATGGACATCAAGATCGGCGGCATCAACGCGATGATCCTTCAGGAAGCGTTGGAACAGGCCAAAAAAGGCCGTCTCCACATCCTGGATATCATGGCAAAGACGATCGCCGAGCCTCGTGAAGACTTGTCCGAGTGGGCACCGCGAATTATTACTCTGATGATCCATCCTGACAAGATCCGCGACGTTATTGGTAAGGGCGGGTCGGTTATCCGTGCTATGACAGAAGAAACCGGTGCCAAGATCGATATCTCCGACGACGGAACCGTACTTATCGCGACTAATGACGGCGAGGCCGCGCAGCAGGTTGTTGCTCGGATCAAAGCTATCACCGCAGAGGCCGAGATCGGCGAAACCTACCTGGGAACGGTTTCGCGAATTGTCGATTTTGGAGCTTTCGTTGAGATCATTCCAGGACTTGACGGCCTGCTGCACATTTCCGAGATCTCCGACCGCCGCGTCCGCGACGTTCGCGACGAACTGAAGGAAGGCCAGCAGATAATGGTCAAATGCATCGGCAAGGAAGGCAATAAGATCAAGCTTTCACGCAAGGCTATCCTCGCCGAGGAAAAATCAAAAGCAGCTTCCGAAGACGAATAAGCTGCGAAACAAACAAGCATCCCGAAATTCGGGAAAACAGAACCGGTTATCACTATTTTGTGGTAGCCGGTTTATTTTTTGCTTACTGGAAATAAGTCTAAAAAAAGAGCTGAATTTTGCGGAAACACGCTGTCATTGAACATTTTTTGCAATTGAATTTACGATATTTGCGTATTTTTGGCGGAGCCCGGTAGGGAATTAGCAAAAAAAGACGTGCATTTTTTGATTTTTTTGTTATTTTTCCCCAACTGCCCAAAAATCGATCGACAGTGAGTGCCAACCGAACCTGTGAAAACACGAGTCGTTTTCGTGGTAGATATTGTTTAGTCAGGGTACAAACATGAGAAATATTAAATTGCGTTTCTTG
>CAZUEI010000373.1:0-2442 GCA_964618985.1 uncultured Chloracidobacterium sp. | reverse complement strand
TGGCCGATTGTTCACGCGAGGAATATCTCGAACAGGTCAAAGGCAAGGGCGGCGTCTTTAAGGTCACTGCAAATCTTCAGCGTAAATTTGGCGGAGCCCGTGTGTTCAACTCACCGCTTGCCGAGGCAAACATCGTGGGCCGTGCCGTCGGCATGGCGATCCGCGGCCTGAAACCGGTCGTTGAGATACAATTTTTCGATTACATTTTCCCTGCGTTTCACCAGATCCGCAACGAGGTCGCCGTGACGCGTTGGCGCAGCGATGGCGACACAAAATGCCCAATGGTCATGCGTGTTCCCGTTGGCGGTTATCTCAAAGGCGGTGCCGTTTACCACTCGCAGTCAGGCACAACGCTTTTCTCGCACACACCGGGCTTGATGATCGTCTATCCTTCAACCGCGCTCGATGCAAACGGGTTGTTGCGAACCGCGATCCGCTGCGACGATCCTGTTTTGTTCCTCGAACACAAACACCTTTACCGACAGGTTTACAACAAGTCGCAGTATCCATCGAGTGACTTCCTAATTCCGTTCGGCAAAGCGAAAAAAGTCCGTGAGGGTAATGATGTCTCGATAATTACGTTCGGAGCGCTCGTCGAGCGTTCAAACCAAGCCGCAAAACGTCTCGAAGCGGACGGCATCTCTGTCGAGATCATCGACCTCCGCACACTCGTGCCCTACGATTGGGTAGCAATCGCCGAATCCGTCAGGAAAACCTCACGCGTAATCGTCGCGCACGAGGACCCGATCTCTTACGGCTACGGCGCCGAGATCGCCGCCCGCATTTCCAACGAACTCTTCGAATACCTCGACGCCCCCGTCCGCCGCGTCGGCGCCACCGATACTTTTGTCGGCTACGCCCCGCAGCTTGAGGATTTTATTCTGCCACAGTCAGAGGATGTTGAAAGTGCTGTTAGAGAACTGATGAAGTATTGAATTTCAGGCCTGCGATATGAAATCCTCCATACTGATTTGCCTCGTATTTATGACCGTTGTATCTGTTACAGCGCAAGAACTTAAGGAAAATGACATAGATTCAAAGACAGATGATGTTCGCTGTATAGAAAAAAACTATCGTCACAAAACTGCTCGCGAGCTTCAGCAGATGAATCCTGAAGAGTTAATTGATGAAGATGCCCGGCACTGGAACTATCACGTCGGTCTGATGGATAAATACGGTATGTTTGTCCTTGACTCGTATAAGGAGAGAGTTGGTACTAAAATACTTCCCGTTTTGACAAAGCTTGCGGGAGACTTTGCGTCGCGACCTCGGTCGGTGTGTCAGGAAGTGAGGTTTTTTACGGCATTTGGAATTGCCGCGGACGTCGATGATCAAATCGTCCGAATAAGAGCCAGCGACGATGGAAAAGCCGCGATTTTGGCGGCCGCGCAAGCCGTCCAACGGATGAAGGATTTTGGTTTGGCAGATCATGATGCCCACCCGTACAACAGGTATCCATTTGGGCTATACCTCTTGGATTTCGTCCGTCAGGCGAATGATCATGACAAATTATTGCGCGAATTGCTTTCTGATGAATTTAAAGTTCAATTGTCAGATAAAGAATTTTTTGAATTTGTCGAGCATTTAACTTTGAGATATCCGACATATCCAAGTTGGACACCGAGAGTCAATAGTTCGCGAGATCTTCAAAAAAACAAGAAAAGATATTACGACGCTTACCAAGAGTTTAAGAATAAGACGGGGGCAAAATAAACGGAAGGGCTTCAACCCTTAATTGGTTTTCATGTCAAAAGTCGCAGTTCAAGCATTTGGATTGTCACTCGACGGTTTTTCCGCCGGCACGGATCAGTCTCTTGAAAATCCGCTCGGCGTTCGCGGGCCGGAGTTGATGCAGTGGTTCTTTCCGACAAAGACGTTTATCGCGCAGCACGGCGCCGGTGTCGGTGGCGAAACGGGTATCGACGACGGCTTTGCGGCCGAGAGCATGGCCGGCAAAGGTGCTTGGATACTTGGACGAAATATGTTCGGCCCCGTTCGCGGGCCGTGGCCCGACGACGAATGGAAAGGCTGGTGGGGCGACGAACCGCCGTATAGCGTTCCGACGTTTGTCCTGACACATCACGCCCGTGAACCTATCGAGATGAAAGGCGGCACAACATTTCACTTCGTAACCGACGGCATTCACTCAGCTCTTGAACAGGCAAAGGCAGCAGCCGGAGAAAGAGATATTCGCATAGGCGGTGGGCCTGAGACCGTTCGGCAATATCTACAAGCGCGATTGATCGACGAACTGCATCTTGCTCTGCGTCCCGTCATTCTGGGTCAAGGTGAACCCTTGTTTAGAGGGCTCGATCTACGAGAACTCGGATATCAAGTGGACAGAATGGTGCAAGGCGAGCGGGCCGTGCATATGTTTGTGAAGAAAAAAGACTAGATATTTGATAATTTATAGACCCCTGTAGCCAGACGCTCCGCAAAACC
>CAZUEI010000372.1:0-2448 GCA_964618985.1 uncultured Chloracidobacterium sp. | reverse complement strand
CGTTTTCGCAATTCGAGCGATTTGAGTATCTCCCAGCCGACGCGAACTTCTTCGTGTGGTTCGGCGGCGAGTGAGACGCGGATAGTGTCACCTATGCCTTCGTGTAACAAAATGCCGAGGCCGATCGCCGACTTTATAGTTCCACCAAACGGCGTTCCGGCTTCGGTCACGCCTAGATGCAATGGATAATCTACCTTCGCGGCCATCAGGCGATATGCAGCGACCATTCGGTTTACATCAGATGCCTTTAGCGAGATTATGATGTCACCAAAGCCGAGGTCTTCCAGAATTCTGATGTGCCGCATTCCGCTTTCGACCATCGCTTCGGGTGTCGCGGTGCCGTATTTTTTTAGCAGATCTTTTTCGAGCGAACCGCCATTGACGCCGATACGGATAGGGACTTTTTGTGCCTCGGCTGCTCGGACAACTTCTCGGACGCGGTCGATGTGGCCGATGTTTCCGGGATTAATGCGAAGTTTGTCGATACCTGCGTCGAGAGCTTTTAGAGCGAGCTTGTAATGAAAATGAATGTCCGCAACGATCGGCACATTTGTTCGTTTGCGGATCTCATACATGGCGGCGGCCGCGTCGTCATCGGGCACTGCAATGCGGACGATCTCACAGCCTGCCTCGACCATTTCGTCGATCTGCTTCAGCGTGCCGTCAACATCGGTCGTGTCGGTTTTGGTCATTGACTGTACAACGACAGGTGCGCCGCCGCCGATAGCGACGTCGCGAACCATAACACGTTTTGTGACTCTGGCCATAACTATTTTCCGATCAGCCGCGAAACGTCAAAAAAGATCACCGTGACCATCAGCAGCAGCACGATACCAAGGCCCGTCAACTGAATTCGTTCTCTGGCGACCATTGATAATGTTTTGCCAAACCACGACAATACTTTTTCGATACCGAGCACCATGATCTGTCCGCCGTCGAGCATTGGTATCGGCAGCAAATTCATTACGCCGAGGCTAAGGCTTATCGCCATTAAAACTCCAAGCAGGCCCAAAAAGCCGCTGGCAAAAACCGTCGTCACGATTATCTGTCCGATACCGATCGGTCCTGACACAGTATCTTTAGCTGACCGTTCGCCTGTTCCGACCTGACCTAGGGCGGCGCCGGTCATACGTAGAATGCGCAGATTTTTATCAATGGCCTCAGCAAATGCTCCACCGATTCCGACGGGTTCGAGATTGGTCAAAAGCGAAGTATCGAATCGAATCCCTATAAGCCAATCATTATTTTTCTCAACCGCATAAGTGCTGATGTCAAATTTTTGATCATTGCGGTTGACGCTCAGCGTGATCGGCGCGCCTTTTGATTCGCCGATCATCGTTTTCATTTCCTGCGTATTGCGGATCGCCTTTCCATTTACAGACGTTATCCAATCACCCTTTTGCAGGCCGGAAGAAGCCGCCGGCATTTCCGGATCGATAGTTCCAACCACGACAGGTTCCAGCCCGGAGTCGGGAGCCATATCGAGAACGCCGGCCGACTGGCCATTTTCCGTAACTCTTGTGGGCGCAATGTTCAACGTGAGCCGGCGGCCTTCACGCTCGACTGCCAAAGCGACTTGTTTTTCGGGGATCAAAAGAGCGCTGTCCTCAATGCGGGTCCATGACGGGTTTTCGACGCCGTCAAAATTAACAATACGGTCGCCGGTCTTAATGCCGGCTTTGTCCGCTGCACCACCTGTTTTTACAAATCCGACGATCGGAGCAGGATTATTCGGAACGCCGTAAACAAGAGCCATCGTAAACGGAATCGCCAAGGCTAAGACGATATTCATAAACGGCCCGCCAAGCATTACAAGAAACTTCTGCCAGCGAGGTCGCAGTTCGTAAAGCTCGCTTTCAGGAACAGCCTCGCCTTTAGATTCTCCGCCTTCGAGCGGAGCCGTTACCTCATCACCGTAAAGCTTGACATAGGCGCCGAGCGGAATAGCGCTGACGCGATAGTCGGTGTGGCCGATTTTAAAACCAAAAAGGCGCGGGCCGAGGCCGAAGAACGAATACGCCTCGACGCGCATGCCAAAAAACTTGGCGACAAAAAAATGGCCCAGCTCGTGAATGTTGATAGCAACGCCGAGAACAAAAAGGATAGCTAAAATTGCAATTAAAATATCGGTCATAAAAACTCTAACTTAGAGACTATGTAAGCCGGCCAAGTTGTAATTAAAAGTGTAAAACCACAGTAAAATACAGTCAATCTAATTTATGATCGCGGCTGTGCTTGCTTGCGAGTACAAAAGTTCACTTGCTGCAAGTCGAGCAGCGCGGTCCACGCTCAGTATCGTCTCGAGATCGTCGGCTGCTCTGTTTTCGTGAGACTGCATCACACTCGCGTTTATCTGCGCGATCTCGGACAGCTTGATCCGGCCGTCGAGAAAGGCCTGAACCGCTGTTTCGTTTGCCGCGTTCAGAACGGTCGCCATCGTGCCGCCCT
>CAZUEI010000371.1:0-2448 GCA_964618985.1 uncultured Chloracidobacterium sp. | reverse complement strand
ATAAGCAGCCTCTGACAGACGGCCACGCCGGTCTCAATGTCGTTAGGATACTGGAAGCATCGACCGTTTCGATGCGAGACCGCGGAAGGATGATCGAGCTTTAATGAATTGCTACTAGCTTTAGCTAGTGGTCTGGAAATTGAAAAAGATTCGGGCTTTAGCCCAAAAGTTCGGCTAAAGCCAAAAGAGGGACTCTATTTGCCGCTTTCCACTAGCTAAAGCTAGTGGCAATTCAAAAAGAGCGATGACAACAACCAACTTTACTGAAGAATATCTCCGCGATAACTATATTCGGCTGAATGATGTGAAATTGGGCGAGAATGTGCGGATATTTTCGTTCGTCAACGCCTACGGGTGTGAGATCGGCGACGAGACGCGGGTCGGGGCGTTTGTCGAGATACAGAAGGGCGTGAAGATCGGCAGGCGTTGCAAGATCTCGAGCCACTCGTTCCTGTGTGAAGGCGTGACCGTTGAGGATAACGTCTTTATCGGCCACGGCGTGATGTTTATAAACGACAAATTCCCTCGAGCGACAAACGCCGACGGCTCACCGCAATCCGAAGCCGATTGGTCCGTCATTCCTATTACTATTAAGCGAGGCGCCAGCATCGGCTCAAACGCGACGATCCTCGCCGGCGTGACCATCGGCGAAAATGCAATGGTCGGTGCCGGTGCCGTCGTGACGAAAGATGTACCCGACGGCGAGACGGTCGCCGGAGTTCCTGCCCGTGTGGCTGTCAGATCGAGAAGCTAGATGATTATCTCGGCCGCATTATCCACAGCTGCCGAAATCCTGGCCGATGCCGGAATCGCCGAGGCCCGCCGCGAATCTTCATCCCTATTAGCGTTCGTGCTGCAAAAAGACGCGGCCTTTCTGATCGCCCATTCCGAAGACGAACTTTCCGCAAACCAAAAGATATTATTCGAATCCTGTGTCAGCCGCCGAGCGAAAAACGAGCCGTTTCAATACATCGTCGGCCGTCAGGAATTTTACGGCCTCGAATTTGAAGTAACGCCTGATGTTTTGATCCCGCGGCCGGAAACCGAAATACTTGTCGAATGTGCCGTTAATATAATGTCCGGTTTAGAAAACCCACGTTTTTGCGAGATAGGTGTCGGCTCGGGCTGTATATCTGTCTCGATCCTCCACGCGGTCGCTTCGGCATCAGCTATAGGAGTCGATATTTCACAAAGAGCTTTAGATATGGCACGTCGCAACGCCGAAAGGCATAACGTCGCTCAACGACTGAAGCTGCATGAGAGCAACGCTTTCAGCGAGGTGACGGGCGAATTCGACCTGATCGTTTCAAATCCGCCCTATGTTCCTCACGGCCATCTCGAATCGCTTCAAGCCGAAGTTCGTGATTATGAGCCGCAATTAGCTCTCGACGGTGGCGAGGATGGCCTTTCAATAATTGAAAACATAATTCGCGAGTCGCCGGAGTTTCTAAAACCGCAGGGCTTTTTGCTTCTTGAAATTGGATTTGATCAGGCCGCGAGAGTCAGCGAACTATTTGATCTTCTGGTATGGAACAAACCCGAATTTATCGCCGATTTGCAGGGAATTCCCCGAATACTAAAGGTAATGAAAGTCCAGGAATAGACAAAAAGCAAATTATTTTTAGTGAACGGAGCATTTTTCGCTTGACAACGACGCAGATTGACTTATAATGATGACACAAAATCGCTTAGTCGTGTATTCTGTGGATGTTTACTTTTTAGTCCAAGAAATTGGTCGGTCGTGACCTTTGCCTTACATAAAGGCAAGGGCATTATATTAGTCTAGGAGAGTATTTAAATCATGTTAAGCAACCAAAAATCACCCCGTTCTTCCCGTGTTAAGAGCCTCACATTTGTGTCTATCGCATTAGCATTGCTGATGACCGTTACGACATTTGGAGCAGCAGGCTCGCATTTTGCCTTTATAGACTCGGTTACCGAGTTTTTTGGTTTGCAGAGCATAACTGCGCCTGCTGCCTCAGTGGCACAGGTATCAGAAGCAGTTAGCGAAACACGATCTACTACTGCGGCCGGCACGACGCTATCGGTTGCGCTGCCGGCAGTGACGGCAACGCCGGGCGACATTATCGTCCCAATAACGGTTGCCGATACGACCGGCGAAAGCGTATTTGCTTACGACATCCAGGTCACATTTGATCCGGCGGTTGTTCAGCCGACGGATAATCTGCCGGCAGGCCCCGGCCCGGAAGACGGTTTCGACACCGCGGGTACACTGAGCAGTGCAATGTCGCTGACGGCGGGAACCAGTTTCCCCGGCCACCTTATTATTTCCGGCTTTGACGTGAATGCGTTAAGCGGTGCGGGAACGCTGGTCAATCTTAAGTTTACGGTTCAAAACAATCCCGGTGCCTCGACCAGCTTGGCATTTGCCGATTACACAGATCCTGGCTCGGTTTTTCACCATGCAATGCGATTTAATGAGGGCGC
>CAZUEI010000370.1:0-2449 GCA_964618985.1 uncultured Chloracidobacterium sp. | reverse complement strand
CTCATAACTGATATTGAGGCTGTCACATCCATCGCCCGAGAGCTGGGAATTGCGACGGTTGCCGATAATACTTTTGCAACGCCATTCAACCAGCGGCCGCTCGATCTTGGCGTTGACGCGGTCATCCACAGCGCGACCAAGTATCTTGGCGGCCACAGTGATCTTACGGCCGGTGTTTTGGTCGGAAAGCGCGAAATAGTCGATGCCGCTCGTCACGGAGCTAATAAATTCTATGGCGGCAACATTGCCCCGCAGGTTGCATGGCTCGTTATTCGAGGCATCAAGACCTTAGCTCTGCGAATGGAGCGGCACAATGCGAATGCATTCGCAATTGCGAATATGCTAGGCGATCACCCAAAGGCCAAGGCTGTGTATTATCCCGGCCTGGAATCACATCCGAACCATGAGATAGCAAAAAGACAGATGCCGCGCGGCTACGGCGGGATGATAGGTTTTGATCTCGGAAGCGTTGAGGCAGGAAAGGCTTTTGTAAACAGCGTTCGGCTTTGTACGTTAGCAACTTCTCTGGGCGGCGTCGAAACTATCGTTCAGCATTCGGCGTCGATGACTCACGCAACAATACCGCGAGAAGACCGGCTCAAAGCCGGGATAACAGACGGGTTGATACGTCTTTCCGTCGGCGTTGAAGAGGTTGATGAACTTATTGCCGATCTAACGCAAGCTCTGGACTAAGCGTCGTTATTCTCGCCTTTTGACTTGCTGCGTTGAGTGGCAGGTTGTGCCTGAGGCAGCGGAAGCCCAACGGCATCGGCGCTTATGAGCGGCTGCTCATCGATCTTTTCTTCACGAACGTCCGCAACGATCATCTTGCCGGACTGTTTGGTGAACATAAGCAGATCGGTTGCCGGGTCAAAATCGACCATAACAAAATCGCCTGTTTCCACCTGTTCGGTAGCGACCAGATTTGAGAGCGGATAGACGAGAAAGCGTTCGACCGACCGCTTCAGGTGACGTGCTCCGTATTTAAGGTCGATGCCTTCGCTCAGCAAAAATTCCTTTGCTTCCGTCGTACATTCAAAGACAAATTTCGTTCCTGCCGACTCGGTAATGCGATCCTGCACGCTTCGCAACTCGATGTCGAGAATCTGTCGCAGGTGATGCTCCTTCAAGCTGCGGAAAACGACGACCTTGTCGATGCGGTTCATAAATTCGGGTGAGAATTTACGTTTTGCGGCTTCGAGTGCGGTGCGGTAGATCTTAGTGTCGATCTCGTTGTCCTCTTTTGCCTGGTCGGTCTTTGTCGGTGCAAAACCGATGCCGCCGGAGATCATTTCGGACATTTCGCGGGCACCAAGGTTTGAAGTCATAATGACTATCGTCCTCGAAAAATCAACACGTCGGTTGTCTCCCAATGTCAACGTCGCTTTATCCAAAATACCGAGCAGCAACTGCCATAGTGAATCGGACGCTTTCTCGATCTCGTCAAAAAGCACGAACGTCAGCTTTGTATCGTCGGTGTGAGCCTTGTCGAGATTCTCCTGCGTCAGCATCGGCGAAGTCTCGCGATGGCCGAGGTATCCCGGAGGCGAGCCGATCAATTTGGCGATCTCGTGCGAATGTTGAAACTCGGCACAGTCGATCTTGACGACGGTGTGGGGCTCGTTAAAGAGCACTTCAGAAGCCGCTTCGACGACGCGCGTTTTGCCTGAGCCGGTCGGGCCGAGGAACAGCATCGTGCCGATCGGCCGCGAAGGGTTATTCATCCCAGCCAGATAGATCTGGAAAAGCCCGCTCATGCGGCGAACCGCACGTTCCTGGCCGACGATCCAACTTGTGAGCTTTTCTTCGAACTCAGCCGCACGAGGGCTTTTCCGGTCGGGGTCGAGCAAAATGCCTTTCTCCAATGTGTCTTTTTTCTTTGCCGCTTCCTGTTTCATCTTCTTTCCTTATCGGAGCCTATATGCCCCGCATGTATTAGAACGTTAAATCGGTTCAAACTTGCCGGATAATCCTGACGGCACGTTTGCCGTCAATAATGATGATTTCAAAAGATTGTGCGTTGGCTGGACTTTGTTGGTGGAGGGTAAGCCCAGAGAAGTGAGCCGGGTATGAAGGCCCGCCTCTATCTCTATGATTAACACATCGAACCAAAGGAACGCAACAGAAAATTGTCAAATAGCAAAATTTTTTCTGGAATGTATTCCGAATTAATCGTAATATTCCAGCCCTAAATGCGTGATCAACTCTTCGCCTTTCAAATGCCGAAGGGTGTTTTTGAGCTTCATCAACTGGATGAAAAGATCGTGCTCGGGATACAAACCAGGAGCGGTTTGCGGCGCTTTGAAATAGAATGAGAGCCATTCCTGAATTCCCTTCATTCCGGCGCGATGCGCGAGATCCATAAACAATGCAAGGTCGAGCGCGAGCGGTGCGGCGAGGATCGAATCGCGGCAGAGGAAGTCGATCTTGATCTGCATCTTGTAACCGA
>CAZUEI010000369.1:0-2454 GCA_964618985.1 uncultured Chloracidobacterium sp. | reverse complement strand
TGATTATGTCCTTAACCTCTTTGCAATCGTTCGCCGTGCGGACAAATGACAGAGCGACGTAATCAACATTTTGCTCCATTGCCCAGACCAGATCGGCATGATCCTTTTCCGTCATTGACGGTATGGGCAGCGGCGTGTTTGGAAGATTTATCCCTTTCCGTTCACCGAGCAAGCCGCCTGTAACGACTCGGCAAACAACCTCGGTTTCGCTCTCTGATTCAACCGACAATTCAATCGCCCCGTCGTCTATCAAAATCCGCGTGCCTGTTTCGACCACATCGGGAAGATGGTCGAAATTGGTCGCAACTTCGTTCTCATTTCCGACGAAATCCCGCGTAGTTATAGTAAAACTCTGACCCTCTTTAAGTACTACCGGCAGGCCGTCTTTTAATGTTCGTGTACGTATCTTCGGGCCCGAGAGATCGATCAAAACAGAAAGCGGCAAATTGAGAGCAGCGGCTGATTCACGCGCAAGCCTGATGGTTTCAGCATGTTCGTCCTTGCTGCCGTGCGACATGTTAATCCGCACGGCATTGAGCCCCGAACGGAGCATTTCTGTTATGATCGCCCGTTCATTTGAAGCGGGGCCGAGCGTGGCTAATATTTTTGCTTTCCTCATTGATTAGATAGTGGATGTCAGATGTTAGATTTTAGTTAACATCTCCAGTTTCTTCAAATAGCTATGAACCGCCGCGACGTATGTAGAGTGCGACCACGTGAGTGGCGACACTGACAACTCTTCGCCGGTGAGCGGATCGACCTGTTCGGCTAAAACACCGGACGGCAAAGCCCGATCAACCGTCCATTGCAGTATTTCAAGAGCCCGCGAAAGATCATCAACAGTCTTCGCTTTTGCAATATAATACTCGGCCAGCCACAGCGTGCAGATAAACCATGAGTTTCCGGTAATTTTGTCCGAGACTCGCATATAGCCGTCGTTCTCAAATCTTGCGATGCCATTAAACTCGGTATTGTTTGTGAGATGCTTTTCGACAGCTTTCATAGTTCCGGCAACCATTTCATCGTCAACGTCAAAACAGCCGAAATAGAACACGCCAAAAAGCGAGGCATCGACCGTCGAGTCGAGAACGAGAGAATCGTTGCTTGTTACCAGCAGCGACCGTACAAATCGTCCGAGTTCGCGGCTGTAAAGGTGCTCATGCATCGCCTCGACAATTTCGTCAGATGTGGTGCGGTAAATCTCAGCCTTGTCATTCTCGCCAAAAAGATCAGCGAAATTGGCCGCCGTGCGCAAACCTGCTACAACCGTGGCGCAAGTAAAAGTATGAACTCCGCGACGATCTTCCCAGAGATTCCAACTCGGAAGCGGCAGCCTGGTTACGGGATCGCGAAAGGCAACCATAAAATCGGCACATTTAATTATCAGGTATGTGTAAAGCCCCTTTACGAAGTCTTCGTTTTGACTTAACGAATAATGTTTCCACAACGCCCAAAGAACCAGAGCAGTCTCATCCTCTTGTATGGGCAGCAGCTCGCGTTTGAGACTGCTGTCCCAATAGGCGTGCCATCCCGAACCTAACGTACCGTCCGGATTATATTTTTGGAGGAAATAGCCGCGTTCATGAACTATCTTCTGACACAGAACAAAGAAGCCTCGCGACAGATCGCTATATCCCGCCATATCAAGTGCGTTTGCAACAAATGCTCCGTCACGCGGCCAAAGATAGCTGTAGTGATCGGTGGCGCGATCAGTCACGTCATGATCGTTTGCGGCGATAATCGCTCCGCCGTTGTCGATCTGAGTTCGGATGATCAAAAGGCTGCGTCGATAAAGGTTTGAGATGGGTTCAGGCAGCGAACTGAGATCTATACGCTGGTTGCTAAGCCAGTTATTCCATTTCAATGAACTTTTCTCAAAATAGACGGTCGGGCCATTTTCAAGAACATGCCGATTATAGCTCTTTACCTCGTGATGGCTGGTTCCGGCTGCTATCCAATAATAAAACTCATGTGTGCCGCCAGCGTCGAGTTCAAATGCGACGGCCAAAGTAGAATCTACCGAGCCTTCTGTGATCGAGCCGCCGTGAAGATGTCCGTCCTCGGCGTCTCTCCAAGTCCCTTCCTGATGACGAAACGCCTTGCGTCCGGTCGCAAATTCATCGAAATGCGGCAGCGTGTTTATCAGAAAATAGCGGTGCTTTTTGTAATGAATGAGCGCGAGCGTTTCGGGGTCGTAAAAGGCTGTATCGCCGACCTTGTTTTCATAAATGCGAAAGTCGTGATGGAGAAAGACTTTTACACTTCTTGCCGACTTGCTCCGGTCTTTTATGATCACGCGCCGCAAATATATATTCTCGCGGCCGGCGACCATATCATTGCAGGTCAACTCGATCCCCAGCTTTGGATTAAAAAGCCGGACGTCCGTTACAAGCGTGTCGGGCAGATATTTTAACGAGCGATCCCAATCGTCCGAAAAGACCCAGGAAAAAGCGC
>CAZUEI010000368.1:0-2459 GCA_964618985.1 uncultured Chloracidobacterium sp. | reverse complement strand
GTTTACGCCGACAGCAACCTCTACGGAAACATTTACGCCGACAGCAACCTCTACGGAAACATTTACGCCGACAGCAACAAATACAGCGACATTCACTCCGACGGATACGCCGACGGATACTCCTACGGCGACGAATACGCCTACACCGGCCATTGACTGGGGTCAGACACAGGTGATGGCTGGGCAGTCAGCGTCCGCCTCGACCGGCAGCGAAGCGACCGCGAGCGATATCACTGTGACACATGTCACCATCCCCGCCGGCGCCGCGCCTTCGAGTTTTACGCTCACCATAACTGAAACGAACGATCCGATCGCGCCTACCGGCTTTTCGGCATTCGGGCAGTTGGTCAACATAGATGCGCAAGGCGTGACGCTGAACTCACCTGCCGTGGTCATATTCCACTTCGATGCATCTGTCGTGGCCGGCATTTCTCTATCCCGGGTGCGGATCTTTAGAGACGGAGTGCCTGTGCCGTCGTGTAATGGGTCGAATGACCCATGTGTCTTAAACGCTTATGTCGATCCTAGTGACGATATGACAATCTGGGTCGAGACGACGCACTTTAGCAATTGGCTTGCGGCTACGGCTGACGCGATCGTCTCGGGCAGTGTCACGTACGGCAATGCTGTGACGGGAACAAATCCGCGCGGTGTCCCAAACGTGTCTCTAAGCGGCTTCGGCTTACCGTCTGTCTCGGATATAACGACGGCTTCGGGTACGTATTCGCTGACCGGATTTGGCTCGGGCTCCTACACGATCACGCCATCCAAATCAGGCGGTGTGAATAGTGCGATCACATCGAATGACGCGGCCAGGATCGCACAGTATCTCACGGGGAATAGCAGCTTTACATCCGTTCAGGCGACTGTCGCCGACGTGAGCGGTGCAGGCGGCATATCGTCGTTCGACGCGGCGCTGATCGCACGCTATGCCGCTGCGCTCGGAGCACCTACGGGAACGAGCGGTTCTTGGATATTCAATCCTGTTAGCAACACACATCTGTCGATCACTTCAGACATTACGGACGACTATCAAGGTTATCTGATGGGTGACGTTTCAGGTAACTGGGGCGATCCGTCTCCATTCCGTCCGGCGGGAATAGCGGAAAGTGGAAAGTGGAAAGCGGAAAGTGAGGACGGCGGCCAAATGGTGAATGCGATCACCGTCGCGGTTCAGAATTTGGCCGCCCCGGTGGACAAAGAGATAGTTGTTCCCGTTAGCGCTCAAGGTGCGGCAGGAAAGGGGATCATCTCTTATGAGTTCGACCTGAGATACGATCCGGCGGTAATCCAGCCGCTTTCTAAGTCAGTAGATGTCAGCAGAACTGTCAGCCGTGGACTTTTTGTCGTGGTTAATCCGTACGAGCCGGGCTTGCTGAGAGTCGTCGTTTACGGCCCAATGCCGATTAACGAGAACGGTGTGCTGCTGAACCTGAGGTTTACGGCAGTTGGAAAGGCCGGTTCTATTTCACCGCTGACGTTTGAGCGAATAGTGTTCAACGAAGGTGAACCGCGGGTGATCGCTACCGAAGGGTTGATAACACTATTTTAGACACGAAAAAAGTCTAAGTCTTATGATTCGCTGGGACGCGGGGTCGAGGTGCGGAAGAGTTCAAAGGCGGCTTTGGTTTCCGCACTTTTTCGTGTTTTGAAATCAGCGACCCAATCCGAAACGGTTGAAACCATCTCGCGGGCGGTATTGCGCTTAGGCGCGGCCTTCTTTTTCCGCTTTTTCATCTTCAGGGCCGGAGCGTCCTCTTTTTTTACTATTTTAATTTTTGATCTGTCGTTCATAACTGCATTCTCTTTGCCGCATGTTGCGGCAAGGTTAAATATTGCTAATTTTACAAGGATTTAAGGCCAAATTTTGTGATTTGCCAGTAATTGGATTACGAAGAAGCGGACAAGGTTGTTCCGAAAATCTTTAAAGTAGTGGTGTTGAGCTAAAAATGCACAAGCCCGCGCGTAAGCAGGGGCGATTCACTCACGTTGGATGTTTCGCCCTTGCTTACGCGCGGGCTTGTGCAATAATAGTGTCAATAGTGCTGGTAAACCTGATAATTATTTACTTTGCCTGCGGATCGCCTATTGGTGTGTATCGCATCACCCGCACTGCTCATTTGCGTTCGCCGAGGCAGGCAGCGGCCGTCGGAGCCTATTTCATCCTGTGGCCGATCTTTGCCCCGTCTATTTTGCGGCGTTCTCTATTTCACGAAACAAATATCGAACAAGCGATGGCAATCATTCGCAACTCGATGGAAAAGATCGCTTTCTCCGGCAGCCCGACCGTGTCGGTATTCGAATTTCGCGAAGTTTTTGCACGCTATACCGGCCTAACGCTTGAATTGAATCGCGGTGGTGCGAACGATCCCTTGACGGATCTTCTAAGGATCGCCGGGCACAGGAATATTGCGGTGGCTTCCGCGTGTATGAACCGCCGCAATCAAATGCGGCTCTCA
>CAZUEI010000367.1:0-2460 GCA_964618985.1 uncultured Chloracidobacterium sp. | reverse complement strand
TCGCTTAAATTTGACGTTCTGCACCTGCATATCGGCGGCGATGTAAGCACGCGTGTGCTCGCTCTTGCATTTGCGTCCTCGTTCTTTGGGCGAAAGAAAAGCGTTCTGACACTGCATTCCGGAGCCTATCCGCTGACGGATGAGGCACGAATGGCCTCGCCAAACTCGATCCGTGGACGGATCTTCCGACAGTTTGAGCGGGTCATCGCGGTCAACGAAGCCATTGCCGATGTTTTTCGGCGATACGGCCTTCCGAGTGATCGGATAAAGGTCATTTTGCCATATTCGCTGCGGCTGCCGGATGAGCACGTTGCAGTTCCAAAAGAATTGGCAGATTTCTGTGAGCGTCACTCGCCGATGCTTCTTTCCGTCGGCGGCCTGGAAAAGGACTATGATCCGCTGTTTCAGATCGGCGCAATGAAAGACATTTTGGCCGAGTTCCCAAACGCCGGATTGATGATCGTTGGCGACGGCTCAATGCGCGGTGAAACAGAGGCCGCAATCGCCGAGAGTGGATATGCTGATAATATTCTCCTCGCCGGTAATGTCGAGCACGTTGTAACGCTTCATCTAATTAATGATGCCGACATGCTGTTGAGAACAACCCTTTTTGACGGTGACGCGATCTCGGTTCGTGAAGCGTTATTTCTCGGCACGCCCGTGATCGCAACCGATGCGGCGGAACGTCCCGATGGCGTTGAGTTGATCGCGATTGGCAACAAGGACGAACTTGTCCGGAAGATCAAAGAAATCGTCTCGACCGGCAAATCAAAACTTTCACAATCACTCCCAGACGACGCAAATATCAAGGAAGTCGTCGATCTGTACGAAGAATTGTTTTGAATTATTGATTACCGACACTTACTGGCACTAGATCACAGCCGATGCTCTTTCCATCTCGGCCTTTGCTTCTGAACCTGCTATTTGGTGCCAATCGAAAATCTTTTGCACCGGCATTCATAAATGCGACTTCAGCGAGGCCAGAAACCAAAGTATTCCCGGCTGGAAATGCCTGATCGTCCGGCGAAACCTCGTTGAGATTCATAAAGACATTATTTTGAAACATCGACCGTGCACCATCTGAGTTCAGATCGACAGGGCCGTGGATGCCGTAATTGCCGTGTCCAGTGATATTGTCGCGAAAGACAAAATTCTTTGGCAAAGTGCCGTAGAAGGTCGTGATGTTGCCGCTGTTAAAGACCGTGTTGTTTGCGACGGTCACATCCTCGCCATCGGCGATCTGGATAAAATAGCCTGAGCCTTCAAATCCATTTCCGCCCGCAAGGTTTAGAAAAAGATTGTTTTCGATTGTCAGCCGTTTCAGCGTTTGGCTTGGATAGGTATCGTCGCGCCCGAGAATATTTATGCCCTCACCGGCACCGTCGATGATGTTGTCCCTGATGACAACGTCCTCGATTGTCGAAAACGGAGCACCGTTGTCCTGATTGCGGACAGTAATGCGAAACGCTGAGCCCTTCCAGTTGTTAGTGAGCAAATTTCCGGTGAACTGCACGCGCTTGGCGTTTTTTAGTTCGAAAAGGGTTTTGACCGTCGCTTTTCCGTTCCAGGCTTCAGGTTTATTAAGATGGTTGCCGCGAATCTCGATATCGATCGGAACGAGATCGGCGGAATCGGGGTCGGCTCCGCCGAACATAATGTTCTCCGCTCCGCCCTCGATGTAATTATTGATGATCTGAACGTTGCGTGTGCCCGTCCATCCGCAGATTCCCTGAGCTTCCTCGCCCGGATAACCAAAGCCTTCAAAATAACTATTCTTGATAGTCGTATCTGCGCTATTCAAAGCGACGCCGCGACGTGCGACGCCGGTTTTGTGCGGATGAAAATAAGAGCGGTCGATCTCGATGTCGTGCGGCAGTTTGGCTGCCTGCGATTCACCCGACCCAAGCGTCACAAGCCCGTAATTGTATAAGGAGCTTGACGCGGTAAATTCGATGCCGACAAATCGGTAATGATGCGCGCCGTTCGCAGCCGAGACAGCAGGCCTTCCTAAAATGCCGGCGACAATTGTTGCCATTGATGTTTTTTGTGCCGGACTGACGCGTTTGTCGATTGGCAAATTGTTCGCGGCAGAAGACTGAATTGTGACGAAGTCCGTGAGCGGTTTATTTGGCAGGCTGATCGTTCCGGAATAGACCGCACCAGCCTGAAGCTCGACAATATCACCGCCGCTCGCTCTTTCGATGGCGGCCTGAACATTTCCGCCCGGAGGAACGCGAATGATCTTCGCCACTCCGTTTGCGACTATCTCGGGTTGCGGGCCGATCAAACCGAGCTTTCCGGAATACATGTCATATCCGATGATCGCGGCCGCGCTAAATAAAATAGCCGCAGGCGCGAGAATCCACAGGCGCATCGCCGTCCACCGGTTGCGTCTTACCATTTTGTTTCGGACACTTACGGCATTTACCGCCATTATATTTACCATACAGCCAACACGCT
>CAZUEI010000366.1:0-2468 GCA_964618985.1 uncultured Chloracidobacterium sp. | reverse complement strand
ATATTAGCCCGGCGAAAAATAAAATTATACAACCCGCCCGAACCGTTTTCCGGCAGTGAAAAATAAGGCGTCGTGTCCTGCGCTCGTTCGTCTCCGCTCGCCAGAGAGTATAGCGCGGTCATAAACGCAACAAAATTCATTTTAACAAGAAACGTCTCGTCTTTGTCGTGAAACGCGCCGGTCTCGATCAGGATCGTCGGAGTTCCCCAAGCAGAAAAATTATCGCCAAATGCTGTCGGAGACCATTCATCACTGTAGCGGGCGATGTGGCCGGGAATAAATTTTTGCAGAGAAGCAGAAATTGCGGATGCTATCCGCTGGTTGCGCTCATGTCCAGGGTTGGCCGTTTTTGCTTCGTCGCCAAAAACGACGAGCAATGAGATGGTCGCCTGATTTTTCGAGCTTCCGACGGTCGTCAGAGCTCCCTGATTATGGAGATTAAACCCGATCGTCGGGTTCCAATCGTCGCGGAGCTGCTTTAGCAGCCGTGCTTCCGGCGATCTTAAATCAAGAGCGTCGCGATTTATGTCAATGCCTTGTAAGTTTCGTCTCTGAAATAATTCCGCCCCGTCAGGATTGAGCATCGGAACGGCTCGGATCATCATTGTGTCCTCGATCTTTTTTACCCATCCTTTACCGCGGTTTTTTTGGAGAAACGCGAACATGTCAATGACAGCCGAGGTCGCGGTCGGTTCGTCGCCATGCATCTGCGACCACATAAATATCTTTAGCGGCCCTTTGCCCCACTCGATCTGGTATATCTCACGGTTTGCATAACTTCGACCTGCCTCGTTTACGGTTACACCGAGTTTTTTTAATTGGTCGAGATACTTTTTCTGGTCAGTGTGCCTAAGATCCGACGGAATAATCTTAGAAATATGTTCTTTTTCCCAATCGGCGGCAAAGTTTTCGGCAGTTTGTGGAAAAGCGTTCATTGATAAAGCGAGTGCTATAGGGAAGAGCAAGTTAAGAAACCGCATACTCATAAAATAAACCGATGCAGAGGTTTACGGCAAGGCTATACTTACCCCGCTTACGCCGACTGACAGATCTTCTGATACAAAGCCTCGGTTGCATCGGCCATTGATCTCAAGCCATAATTTTCGAGGGCGATCACCTGCAACTGCGCGCCCAGAAACCGCCGGCGGTCGGCATCATCCAAAAACTCACAGATCTTATCGGCAAGCGCGAGTGGATCCTTGACCGGGGCCAATGCGTTTGTTCCCTTCATAAGTTCCTTTGCGCCGTCGGTCGCCGTTGCGACGACCGCAGTTCCGGCGGCCATTGCATCCAAAATGGCGAGGCCAAAACTCTCAGAATGCGATGGTGAAACAAAAATATCGGCTGCATACAGCAGAGGCGAAATGTCGTCGAGCCAATCGAGCCAAATAAACCGTTCTTCGTGGCCCAAAACCTTGACCAGACGCCGCAACTCGCGACGGAATTTCTTGTCAATGGAATTGTCCTTGCCGGCAATGACGAATCTGCACTCAGGCTGCCGCTTTAAAATTTCGTTGGCCGCGAGCACAAAATCGCGTTGGCCTTTTAGGACTTTAAGTTCTCCAAGCGTCACGACAAGCGGAACATTTGCAGGAATTCTATGAAAGCTGCGGAACTCAGCGGCAAGCGCATTTTTACCGTCTGTACTTTGATCGACAGTATCAATTCCATTAGGTATCAGCGTTACTTTTTCAGCGGGAAATATCCTCTCAAGCTGAGCTTTTACACCCGATGAGACCGCTATGGCGGCTTCCACGTTGCGAAGAGCAAACCTGTGAAATGGTTTTAATTGAAAGACCACGTGCCGCGTCAGCACGAGTTTGGCTCGGCTCGCAATGCGGCAGGCAATACTCGCTGCCAGATAGTCTCGCGCAACGTGAGCGTGAAGAATATCTATTCTGTTAGTTTCGATAAAGCGGGCAATGCGTTTTGCGCTGAACATGCCGAAAGAATTTCGTATTGACACGTGCAGAAAGTTTTCTTTGGGGAGAAAATCCAGCCTCTCCTGCCATTCGTTTGTCGGCCTGAGTGCGATAAATACTTCGTGGCCGCGGAGAGTGAGTTCCCGACACAGATCGACAAGATGCCTCTCGCCCCCGCCAAAAGTTTTTGCCGATGAAACGTGCAATATCCGCATGTCGCACAGTGTATAACGAACCGCCTGACAAAAAAAGGCACGCTCCGTAAGAAGCGTGCCTGAGGTTCTCGCAAAAGCGAAAACTAGAAAGTTAAACGTGCTCCGATCTGAACCTGAAAAGGCTGGCTGCCGGGGCTGTTCAATAAGTTGAGTTTCCCAAAAGTCGAGCCTGGCCGCTGATCGTAAAGCTGGAGGAAATTCACATTAGTAGCTCCATCCAGGCCGCAGCGGGTGTTCGATGTAGAAGAGCAGTAAAGCGTAGGCGATCCCGAAGAAGTGCTCTGCGCAAGCTGCATATTGGTCCGGTTGAGAACATTAAATATCTCGCCTG
>CAZUEI010000365.1:0-2481 GCA_964618985.1 uncultured Chloracidobacterium sp. | reverse complement strand
CGTTCCTTTGGAGTCCGTCTAAAACTCAATCCTATAAGGGATCTGATCCGCGGCCGCAGGATCGTGCTCGTTGACGATTCGATAGTTCGCGGTACAACATCGAAAAAGATTGTCCAGATGGTCCGCGAGGCCGGAGCGACCGAGGTGCATATGCGCGTTTCTTGCCCGCCGACCGAGCACTCGTGCTATTACGGCGTTGACACGCCAGACCGCGACGACCTCATCGCCGCCAAAATGTCGGTCAGTGAGGTTTGCGAATATATCGGAGCCGACAGTCTCGGCTACCTCTCGCTCGAGGGAATGATCGAGGCGATCGGCCTTGATTTATCCAAATCCTGCACTGCATGTTGGACCGGAAAATACCCGACTCTCATCGCAAACGGCGCCAACGCCTAATTTCAAAATATGAAAGAACTTTGGATCGAAGTCGGCGATAAAATGCAGCAGAATTATGCGTATTTGCTTGTCGAGCCGATGGGACGCAACTTTCATCGCGATTTCAAACCGGAATTGACGCCAAAACAGATGCTGACCCTCGGTGTTTTTGGCGGTAGGTATATGACCGATTGCGCAGGCGAATTTCCGCCTGACTGGTTTGAGAAAGCAAAACTTTGTCCCGAACGCCACGACCCAAAGCTCAACATCTTCGGCGTAAACGCATCGCAGCCGCTCTCAGTCTGGCGAAAAAAGGGTTGGATCTACGAAGAAGATCCGCGCGGTTGGTTTCAATGGTATTGCCGCTATTTCTACGGCCGCCGCTGTATAGACGACGAACGGCAGATCAAACGCTGGAGAGCGATCCGCCGCCACATCGCGCAGATAAAAAATAACTGCCCGCCGAAAGCGCTCGACTGCCGCCCGCGCCAACGCCAGGCACTGCTGCACTGGGCTTACGATTCGCGGAAGATCTGATTGCATACAGCCAGTTGTAAAAGTAGTCAGAATTCAATCGGAATCACTAAAGGCGCCAGCCAACCGGCCCGCTTGGCCTTCACGTCCATAACATAATCTTCCCTGCCGTTTATGTGCTGAAAATGGATACTGCCGTCGAGTCTCATTCGAGTATATTTTTTCTCGAGGGTTCGCACGTTCGTTAGGATCACGAGAGATCCTACATACCTGATCGGGCTTCCGCCGACCGTTCCCATAGCAAAGTCGCCGTCCTCAATCGGAACGAATGGAACTTGTTCGTAAGCGCCAATATCGACATCTAAAACTCTACGGTATCGTCTTTGATCCCTTTCAGCCCTGATAATACCGGGAAATTGGAAGCAACTGGTAATTACGCAGGGATTACCGTTTCCGATCGCGGGACTTCCCGTAAGCAAAGCCATGGTGTCGGTCTGTCCACCATTGTCCGAAAGCGGCCCAAGCATCGGATCGAGACTGTTATTGTTGCTCACCTGATCGTTGTTGATGCCGTTAACAAATCCGACGCTGCCTTCTGAATTAGTGATGATGTTGTTCCCGAATGACTCGAATGGTCCTTGTAACATGTTGCCAGGCTGCAAAATGTCCCTGCCGATTATTGTATTCATCACCTTAGCATTTCCGGTCCCGTTAAAGATGCTGCTGCCATTTCCGGCCGCGTTCAAGCTGATAGTGTCGTTTACGAGCCGTGCCAAACCCTCGTTATAGAGTGCACCGCCGATTGAGCCGCGGTTAGCAGTAAGAGTAGATGAATATATACTTACGATCGCGGCGCTCGACGCATTGCTTATACCTCCGCCCCGATTTTCCGACCTATTTGAGCTGATCAATGTGCGCTGGATCGTCAGTGTGCCAAGATTCGCTATGCCGCCTCCGTCGGTAGAACTGTGATTGCCAGTGATGGCACAATCATAAAATCCGACAGTATTTCCTTCCTGGACATAAACACCGCCGCCCACGAACTCATCCCCGTTTGAAATACTGATACTCCGGACCTTTACCCGGTTTTGCGCAGGGGGAAAACGGAAAATTCGAAACATGGGAGTGCCGGCGGCGGTACTCCTTTGTACCGTCAAAAGCCTTGCCCCCGGCCCAACGATCTCCACACTTCGTACGATAGGTATTTCGCCTATCGTAAGATTGATCACTGACGGTTGCGGCAGATCGAAAATGATCGCGTCGTTTGCGAATGATGAATTTGATTCCTGGATGGCAGCCCGCAGAGTGCAGCGCTTATTTGAATCCATACAAACGCCATCGCCCAGCGAAGCGTCGCTAGAGTCCCCCGGATCATTAACGATAAAGACTGTTCCCGCAAACTGAGCCTGAGACGAGCTCGCGCCGACAAAAAGAAAGACGAGAGAAAAAAGCATTGGTGGAATGTACTTGAACCTCATATTTGCTAAGTCGACGTTTATTTACGGCCAGCATAACACATAACGAACGCAAACCTTTCATTTTTCATCAAATTAGCGTAAACTGACCTTCCTCAGAAAAGCCCAGGTTTACACGCGGGCTACTGACATGGGGGCGACAGGCTTCGACAGGGGC